>JBAYAD010000004.1:0-30877 GCA_041669965.1 Selenomonadaceae bacterium | reverse complement strand
GCTTGCGCTCACTTCAAAAAGTGGTGGGCCCATTTGGACTTGAACCAAAGACCGACCGGTTATGAGCCGGTTGCTCTACCAACTGAGCTATAGGCCCGGAATATATGGAGCGGAAAACGAGGCTCGAACTCGCGACCCCCACCTTGGCAAGGTGGTGCTCTACCACTGAGCTATTTCCGCATTTGGCGACCCGAATGGGAGTTGAACCCATGACCTCCGCCGTGACAGGGCGGCATTCTAACCAACTAAACTACCGGGCCATTTCATGTCGCTCACATCAGCAACAAATATTATTATACATATCTATCATTTCATTGTCAACCATTTTTTGCCTTTTTAATAAAATCCACTTGCATAAACAAAGACAATCTCCACCTATAACTTTGAAAAAACTTTTAAACTTATGCAGTTTTGTCTTAGAATTCAAAGCTTACAGTATTATTAATTCGTTTTCTCGTAAAACCATAAAATTCTTCGTAAATCTTAATCCTTGTTTAAATATGCAAATCTAATGCAAGCTTTAGTAATTGATATTGCCCCATTTAAAACCAATAAGATATTAGCTCATTGGCAACTATAATTTAAGTACCTTTGCCTCAAACGACAGACATAGATTACCCGAAACCTGTCTCGTAACCATATAAGGCATTATCTTACTTTTAAAACCCATTACATGGCAGCCATAAGGTAAAGATACATCCCACGTAATATAAAAATATTTACAATTTGTACATGTGCCTTGAAAAGCATTTGTTTTGTGCATCATTTTCACCAACTTATTACATAAGCTTTCATTCCCATTTTTAAAATAATCAAAACAAATAAGCTTTATATCATCTTCAATTCAAACCATTCCATAATTGAAAAATCCAAACCTATGCCACGCATCAAAAATCATCATAGGTTTACATTGCTTCAATTAAAATCAGCATCTTTATAATAACGTGTTCCCTTTACCGCTAACTCCAAAGCCAATCCTTTGTTCGTCATTTGATACATCCATATACCAGGTGTTACTGATACAGCACCTTGCATCGAATCGCCATTGCTGCCATCATCAGCAGCCGCAGTAGCTTGTGCACCAAACTCCCATCCATTCTCAACAAACGAATTCCAATCATCTTGGCTTGCAAAAACAAAAATCAATGCATATTCTTTAATTCCCAAGCCCAATCCAACCTGAAATTCATTCATTTTCATAAATACTTCTCGGCCATCCTCGTTACTCACCGCCATGCCACGTCCATGGGCACTTCCAAAAAATCCAAGCTTGAATCCCGTATTGTTAAATACTGCATATCCAGCGGAATGTTCAATGGCTTTTCTAGCACTAGGCTGTTGCTGATAAAGTTTATCAAGTGTAACCGCTGTTTTTTGCCGTAATTCCTGTTTTTTTTCCTCCAAATCAGCAGCAAACGCCGTTGATGTTACAAACATCAACAACATGAATAAGCACAACGCTCTTTTACAAAAACACTTTTCCATTTTTACCTCCATCTCGCCACTACCGCTTGTAGCTCAAATAGTTATAAAAAATGATGTGCGGTTTTCCATCATCTTATTATACTTTTCCCCGATAAGATTTACCACAAAAGAAATATTCAAACCTTTCAACCTGCTTAAATATCTCATTTACAAACCGCTATTAAATAAGCGGATAATCTGCTGATAAGTTATACTATTCTAAATTTTTCTGAACAGTTCAATACTGTCCACAGCCCGATTTTACCATTACTTCCTTTAGTAAATTCAGCTATCTTTATGCAGTGCTACATTCTTTTCATGCGTCCTTCTCTTTTAGCCCATTATTTGTCAACAGTACATCATGCAAATATATATTCGTCTTTTATTTTTTTATTCCTGCTATAAATCAAATATTATAACAAAAGAATACATTTCTCTTATTACTAGCACACTAGCTCTTCTATTCGTCAAAATTAATTCGTAAAATTATTTTGACAGTTGCATTTTAAGATAAATCAGGCAATCAGCAAACAACTTTATTCGTTTTTTCCAGGACAAGCGGTACTATTTTTTGTTTGATTACATCAACTAGTCCTTTATCCGTCAGCTTCAACGCCGGACTAACTGGCAAAGACAATGTACTGATCGACATAATAATATTGGTATGTCGGTACCCCAGATTTCTCAATGCTTTTTCTACATTTTCCATCTCTGCACCCAGAACAGACATGGGCTTATCTGATAAAATACCAGCAATAGGTAAGTCTGCTTTTGCTATAATTTTACCCTGGTCTGCCACATAATACCCCCCCTGCTTGCATATAACATTATTTGCAGCAACCAGCATATCCTGCTTATTTTGCCCCATAACAAGCAAATTATGATGATCATGTGCATACGTTGTCGCAACTGCACCCGATTTAATAATATCACCGCCAACCAGTGCATAACCTTTATTACCATTCTTTCCATGACGTTCAAACATTATGGCCAAACAAAATGGGCTGTTTTCCCAATCAATCAGGTGATTTTTTACTGGAAGAGAAACAATCTGTTCTCTGGTAAATGTTGTACCATTGCTGACACAAATGACACGACAGCTCACACAGCCCTCTTTTTGTTCTGTTTTCAAAACGAAACAATCTGCTGTCAATTCAGGAACATGAACACTATGATAAAAGCAAGACGGAAATAACACATCCGTTACTGGTTCTTTTATCTCTTGGTCTGTATAAGTAAAAACCTCTTTACCCGCTTTAAACGTTTGGAGGATTGAAAACTCCTTTATATTCTCTAAAATCACAAAATCCGCAATTTTCCCCGGAGCAATACTGCCACGATCAGATAATCCCATACGACGAGCTGGCGTAAACGTAGCTGCATAAACAGCCATTTCAGGCTTTAATCCAAGGTCAATAGCCTTTTTAACCAGATAATTCAAATGACCACGTTTCATTAAGGCATCGGGCATCGTATCATCTGTTACAAGCGAAAAATGCTCATAAAGCTCATTTTCCATCAAATAATCTATAATTTCCGGTTTCAAAGATTTTTCCTGCAGTTCTATGAACATCCCATTTTCTATACGCTCTTTAAGTCCCGGTAAAGACTGTTCCGTATGGTCCGAGGTCACACCAGCAAATAAAAACCGCGCTAAATCGACGCCTAAGAGTTTGGGGCAATGTCCCTCAATTGGAAAAGCTGACTTATGCTCTTTTACATAACGAATAAACTGATTGCTTTTTGAATCAATTTTATGGATAACGTCCATATAATTCATAACTTCTCCCAAACAAATTACATTTTCCATTTCCAGCAATACAGCAAGTTCATCACAATTGATTTCGCTGCCGCTGGTTTCAAGAGCCGAGTTCGTTGATGGAACAGAACTTGGAATTGCAATTTTCACATCTACCGGACAATGTTTTGCAGCTGATGCAAGAGCTTTAATGCCTTCCAAGCCAAAAACATTAGCAATTTCATGCGGCTCTGCAACAATTGTAGTCGTCCCATTTTTAACCAAAATTCGGGTAAATGTTTTAGGTGTTGCCATTGAACTTTCAATGTGCATATGACAATCGATCAATCCCGGAATAATATATTTTCCCTGCAGTTCAATTACAGTTTCTGGTTCCAACGTTGTTGCATCTTCTTTTCCAATATAAAAAAATTTACCATCCAAAATCGCAACATTTCTTAAAAGAAACTTTTTTAAATATGCATTAAAAACTTGCGCATTTTTTAATAATAAATCAATCTTCATGCCAATCAACTCCAATTTTCAATATAAGATCTTTATTTGATGCTTGTTAATGAATAAAAATAATACATTAACATCATCGCTAAAAGATAGTGACCTGCATAGAGTTCCTTATATCGACCTGCTGCTAATTTAATGACAAGATAAGCAATAAATGCAACAGCAATACCGTTTCCAATGTTAAAAGTAAACGCCGTAAAAGCTATGCAGAGAAAAGCTGGCATAGTTTCCGCGCAATCTGTATAATCAAGATTGCGCAGCCCCGCAAGCATATTAATCCCCACATAAACCAATATTGGGGCCGTTGCTGCCGCCGGAATCATTAAAGCTACCGGCGTAACAACTAATACGAGTAAGAAAGCAACCGCTGCTGTGATAGCCGTCAGCCCAGTACGCCCACCCGCCTCTACTCCAGCACCAGATTCTAAATACGTAATCAATACCGGAATGGTACACAATGCCCCTAATGTTGCAGCCAAAGAATCAACCCAAAACACCTTGTTTATTTCCGGTAAATCTCCATTTTTATCCAAAAATCCAGCTTTACTTCCAACGCCCAAAGCCGTACCAAAACTGGAAAAAAAATCCGGTAAAAAAAAGGCAAATAAAAAAGGAACATAGTGCACATCTAATGCACCTATAAGATCAAAATGAAAAAACACATCACCTATTCCTGATGGCATTGTAAAGATAGTTTGTGGGAGTTTGGTAATCCCCATGGGAATACCAATCAATGTTGTTAAGATAATAGCAATTAAGGCACCTCCCCTAACTTTTCGAACCTGAAGAACCAATAAAATCAAAAAGCCTATCGTAGCTAGAATAACAACCGGCTGAGCTATATTACCAAAAGCCAATGCCGTTTTTTCCGTACTGGCAACAATAATTTTCGCATTGCGTAAACCAATTACAGCAAGAAACAAACCTACGCCTGCACTAATTGATATCTTAATACCCTTTGGAATAATTAGAGTAATTGCCTCGCGAATCCCAAACACTGTGACAAGAACAAAGATACATCCACTAAGAAAAACAATCCCACTCGCTATTTCCACCGGAACTTTTTGCAACTGAATAAGCGTAATAGAAAAAATAGCTACACTCCCCATTCCCGGAGCTAACACAAACGGGCGGTTCGTATATAGTCCCATAGCAACCGTAGTCAAAAATATCATAAAAACCATTGCTGTCAGAATTTGTCCTGCCGGAAGCCCTGCCTCTCCCATCATTTTAGGTACTACCGCTAATACATAGGCCATTGTAGTAAAGGTCGTAATACCAGCAATAATTTCTGTTGCCACCGTGGTTCCATTTTCTTTTAATTTAAACTGAGTCTCCATTGAATTAAATATATGATTCATCTTATGTCTCTCACTTTTTTCTTTTATTTTAAATGTTGTTATGGTCAAATTTTATTGTAACACTTCAACTTGCTTTTCTCAAAAATGTACTTCAAATATGGTCTGACATAAGAATACTATACCAAACATGTGCAAAATTGGGGGATTATTTGTCCATCCGAAAATGCTGTGGATATATCCCATCATTTTTTAATTACTGTGGCGGCCTCTTCACTTGTCATTAATATTTCCCGTGGTTTACTTCCTGTACTTGGGCCAATGATACCGAGTTCTTCCATTGTGTCAATCAAGCGTGCTGCACGTGTATAGCCTATACGAAAACGCCGTTGCAAGCCAGAGGATGATGCTTGTCGTGTAGAAAGCACAACATTAATAGCACGTTCCAGAAGTTCATCTTGCTGTGGTTCATGATTTTCCGTTTTTACATCTTCCTTTAATGCCTTCTCTGTAAAATCAATAATCTCTTCGTTCATCTCAGTTTCAGCGCCCTGCTTCCTTATAAAGTCAAGCAAGTCTTCAACCTCATGATCACTTATAAAAGCTCCTTGTACACGGCGAGGTTTTGCCGCACCTACAGGATAGAACAGCATATCTCCTTTACCAAGAAGTTTTTCCGCACCACTCATATCAAGAATCGTTCGTGAATCAATTTGTGATGACACCGAAAACGATATACGCGACGGAATATTAGCTTTAATAATACCCGTAATAACATCTACCGAAGGTCGCTGTGTAGCAAGAACAAGATGAAGCCCTGCCGCACGAGCTTTCTGCGCCAAACGGCAAATTGCATCTTCAACATCATGTGGTGCAACCATCATAAGGTCAGCTAATTCATCGATGATGATAACTATCGCCGGCATTTTATCATCATTACTACTTTTATTATAGCGTTCCATATCACGTACACCATGTTCTGCAAATTTTGCATAGCGTTTTTCCATTTCCTGTACAGCCCAATTAAGCACGGAAGCTGCTTTTTTTGCATCGGTAACAACAGGAACCATAAGATGTGGTATACCATTGTAATTTGAAAGCTCGACCATCTTAGGATCAATAAGGATAAATTTCACTTCATCCGAAGTAGCTTTAAAAAGAATGCTTGTAATAATTGTGTTAATACATACAGATTTCCCCGACCCTGTTGCACCAGCCACAAGAAGATGCGGCATTTTGGCCAGATCGGCGAATATTGCCTGTCCGCCAATATCCATACCAAGACCTACTGTAAGCTTGGATTTTGCTGTTGCAAAAGCATCATTTTCAAGAACTTCGCGCAGTTGCACTCCTTCCAGATCCTTATTGGGTACTTCAATACCAATTGCAGCTTTACCTGGAACTGGCTCTATTCTAACGGAAAATGCCGCAAGACTCAGACAGATGTCATCTGCAAGATTTACAATTTTACTGACTTTTACGCCCGGTGCTGGTTCAAGTTCATAGCGTGTAACAGCAGGACCATGACAAGCATTAATAATTTTTGCTTTGACATGGAAATTCTCTAAAGTTTTTTCCAGTATACGCGCATTTTCGGCAATTTCACGTTCAAGTCGAGTATTTTTCTTTTTCACTTTTTTACTAAGAATATAAGAAACTTTTGGTATTTCATAAACTTTTTCTTTTGTTACAGCTACTGCTGCAGAGGTTTCTGTTTTAGGCGATAAAGCTGCAACTATATTGGTATTTTCTTCCTCACTCGTATCTTCAGCTTGATTAATATACTGAATTGGAAAAATCTCTTCCTTTGCAATAGGAGCCATGATAACAGTCTTTTTTCCCGCTTCAAAATCATCAATACTAAAATCTGCGACATCTTTCTTTATCGCGGATTCCATTGGTACTGCCTTTTCCTGTACTAATAATTCTTCAGCAAAATCGTTATCCTTTTCCTGATTATAAAAAGAGTATTTTACTTTTGTTTCAACCTCAACAATTTTATCATATGTATTTACAATAGTCTCCTTCGCCGTTGAAATACCTTTTTCAGCATGTTTCTTTGTCTTGAGCATTCCTATAGCTAATGACCATGTTGTTGAGATCAATATTGCGCCAAGAACTCCTGCAAATAATATAACAATTGCACCATCTACACCAAAAAAACTTCGCAATGTAAAAAGCACAGTTCCGCCAATAAGACCACCTGCTTCCGGCAGGCTTTCCGGTAAAATTTCTTTTCCAGGCAAAATCATAAAATGGTGATAAATTGCTAATAAAGAAACAAACAATAAGGCAAGCCCAAAAAAACGTGCAGAATAGACAATTCCTCTATGTTTTATAATATATTGCATACCAATACAGATAATGATCAACGGTATAATGTAAGCTCCAATACCAAACATATAGGATAAAGCCTTTGCAAAGTATAAACCAACAAAGCCAACATTGAGGCCGCCTAAACCCAAAAGCGAAATAACACCAACAACGACAAAAGCAATCCCTAAAAGTTCATATTTTTTTACAGAATTGACCTTTTTCTCTTTTATTATTTTATTATTTTTTGCTTTTTTCAAAGTCCGTTTTTTTTCCAATTTGGCTCACCATTTCTATTGATTATTGATATATTTATTAAAGCCCAAGTGCATTTTTTGCCAGTTTATCAGCGAGTTCATTACCTTCTACACCTGTATGTCCGCTGACTTTTTTACAAGTCACCCATCCTATGCAGTTTTTCATGAAAGCTGCATATTCCTGCGTTATACGTGTATTCGTTTTCCAACGTCCTTCAGCCCATTCCGAAAGACCACTATAATCATGAAAAATAACGATATGTGTCAATCGTTCCTGCTGGGCCCACTTTACTGCTTGAATGACTGCCTCAATTTCGCCCGCAACATTGTGCAGTTTAGCAGCATCTGTTGATTCACCTATACCGTTCTGCGTAAAGATCACTTTATCTGCATCGAATACAGCAAATCCCCAACTATATTTCCCATTAAAATAAGATCCGTCTACGTAGATATTATAAATGGGTTCATTGATAAAAACTTTTTCTATTTCTATTGTACTTTTTTTTTCACCAAGATAAAGCTCTGCCTCATCAAGTGTAATAAAACCTTTAAACAGTGCACCAGGAAATCCTTGCACCTGTTTTTTGCACTCTAGCCAAGAATAGAATATTCCTCTATTACGTCCCTGCTTTACAGCATAAAAATTTTTCTTTGGTGTCATTTTATTTTCCTCAAAAAAGTCCCTGCTTTACAGCAGGGATTTTTTTATTCATTATTTTATAAGGTTCATAGCCGATCGATTTGCTTCATATAAAATACGTTCTTCATCCATCGTCAAAAGTTTCCCTTTTTCAAGAAGCATTTTCCCATTGACAAAAACGGTATCTACAGAACTGCTGTTTGCCGAATATGCCAGTAAGGATATAACATCATGACGCGGACACCATGCGGGACTGCGCATATCAAACAATGTGATATCCGCTTTATAGCCAGCTTTAATTTTCCCTACCAGCTTAATTCCAACTGCTGTTGCACCATATTCTGTTGCCATCTTAATTCCTGTGAATGCAGGAATTGCCAATGGATCCATCGTATCAACTTTGTGCAGAAGCGTTGCCAAATTAATTTCTTCAAGCATATCAAGATTATTATTGCTCGATGCCCCATCTGTTCCAAGTGAAACACATATCCCCGCATCCAGCATTTTAGGCACTGGTGCAATTCCACTTGCAAGCTTCATATTGCTTCCCGGATTATGTGCAACACGCACATCATACTTTTTCATAAGAGCAATATCTTCATCAGATACATGAACACAATGTGCTGCAAGAACACCACATTCAAGTATACCTGTTTCTTCCATAATCGCAAACGGAGACTTTCCATATTGCTTGAAACACTCGTCAACTTCGCCCTTTGTTTCCGAAAGATGAATATGAATCCCTGCATTGCGTTTTTTTGCTTCCTTAACAACAAGGCGCAAAAAATCTGGTGGGCAGGTATATGGAGCATGTGGTCCGAACATAACGGTAATACGCCCATCAGCTGCATTGTTGAAATTATCATACAATGCAGCATTCTCCTTCAATGCTGTTTTACCATTTGGTGCAACGCCAATAATACCCCGCGCAAGTACTGCACGTATACCCGTTTCTTCAACGGCCTGAGCGACCTTTTCCATATCACCGTACATATCAGCAAAAGTTGTGGTACCACTCTTTACCATCTCGGCAATAGCCAGCATAGCACCCCAATAAATATCATTTTTCGTCATTTTGTCTTCAATCGGCCAGATTTTATTCTGCAACCAGTCCATAAGTTTCATATCGTCTGCATAACTTCGCAAAAGTGTCATAGATGCATGCGTATGAGCATTTATGAATCCCGGAACAGCAAGTTTATCTTCCGCATTGATTGTCGTGTCAGCTCTCCAATCGGCATCAACAATACCAACTTTTACAATCTTATCATCTGTTATTGCGATATCCATTTCCTTTGCCGTTCCATCCGACAAAAGAACAGTTGCATTCTTGATTAATGTATTCATATGTATCAGCCTCCATCAATTTCTAACAATCACAAACAAAATCATGCCTGCTGCAAATAACTTTTCTGTTCATCTGATAATCTATCAATTGCTATACCAAGAGACTTTAACTTAATTTCAGCGATACGTTGATTAACTTCATTTGGCATCAGATGAACACCATTTTTCAGTTTATCGTGATTCTGAATAAGATAAAGTGCTGAAAAAAATTGTACGCCAAAGGAAAGATCCATAATTTCAGCCGGATGACCATCACCAGCTGCTAGGTTTACAAGACGACCTTCAGCAAGCAGATAGAGCTTACGTCCGTCCTTTTGCACAAATTCTTCAATGTTTTTGCGTACCGGACGAGTTGATACAGAAACTTCATTAAGATCAATCTTATTAATTTCAACATCAAAATGACCTGAATTTGCCATCACTGCACCATTTTTCATTACAGCAAAATGTTCTTTGCCGATGATATCTTTATCACCTGTAAGTGTGAGAAAAATATCACCGATTTTTGCGGCTTCCAGCATTGGCATAACACGAAAACCGTCAAACACGGCTTCAATGGCTTTAATTGGATCCACTTCTGTAATAACAACATTGGCACCTAGCCCCTTTGCACGCATTGCCCCCCCTTTGCCACACCAGCCATAGCCGGCAATAACAACGGTCTTTCCAGCAATAACAAGGTTTGTTGTCCTCATAATACCATCCCAGGTTGACTGTCCTGTACCATAACGATTATCAAAAAGATATTTGCAATAAGCATCGTTTGCTGCAATCATTGGAAACTTTAACTTACCCGCTGCTGCCAATGCATGAAGACGATGCACACCTGTTGTCGTTTCTTCCGACCCACCAATAATATTGGAAATAAGCTCCTGACGTTTGTTGTGAAGCATTGACACAAGGTCACCGCCATCATCAACAATCATATCTGGTTTCGTATCAAGAGCTTTATTAATAAATCTATCATATTCTTCATTCGTACAATTATACCAAGCAAAAACTTTGAGTCCATCTTCAACAAGTGCTGCTGCAACATCATCCTGCGTGGAAAGTGGATTACTGCCAGTTATCGTGACATCCGCACCAGCATTCTTAAATACAAGTGCAAGATATGCTGTCTTTGCTTCAAGATGCATTGTAATAACTATTTTTTTCCCCGCAAATGGTTTTGATATAGAAAACTCTTGATTAATTGTATCAAGTACCGGCATAAAGTTTTTAACCCAATTTATTTTATCATGTCCCTGTGGTGCAAGTTTTATATCGCGAATCATAGATTCCATAAGTAATTCCTCCATTAATTTTATTATTACATGTATACCCTCATAAGAAGATACCTCTGCAATTTTTATAAAAGCAATAAATCGTTATTTTAAGCATACCATGCCTTCTTATATTTTCAACTTTTAAATATACTATTTCTAGTATATTATCTATTTAGCTTATCTTCAAGTTTTCTATAATCTGTCAGATCAAGCTGCAAAGGTGTAACCGATACATATCCACGATTCGTTGCAAATATATCTGTAACTTCCGGATTATCTCCATCTGAAATTTCTCCAACCATTTCATAAAAAATACGTTCATCTTCAAGAATGCGCTTATATGCATTTTTATAGTTACGAACACCAAGTTTCGTAAAAACAAAAGGATCTATATCGCGATTATTTTGTTTAGGAAAATTGACATTATAAAGAAAAATATCTTTCTCCAAATTGAACCAATCCGGTAGTTTTTCTCCAATCATCTGACTTACCAACACAAATGATGTGGTTGATTTTACATCAAGCGAAAGTGCAATTGATGGTATTCCATGCATATATCCTTCAATTGCTGCTCCAACCGTACCAGAGTAAAGAACATCGGTACCAAGATTTGAACCTTTGTTGATACCAGATATAAGGAGATCTGGTTTTTCTATAGTATTGATCGCTTCCAAATAAAGTTTTACACAGTCAGCCGGTGTTCCATTGATTTTCCAGGCTTCAATATCGCAATCCGCAACTTTATAAGATTCTACACTCATACGTTTAGAAACCGTAATTGCCTGTGACATCCCACTTTGTTCAAATGCTGGTGCTGTTACAATAACTTCATGTTTACTGGAAAGTATCTTTGCTAAAGTCTCGATTCCTGGTGAATCAATTCCATCGTCATTTGATAATAAAATTTTCAAATGCAATCATCCTTTCCTTCATTTATCTAACATCATTCGTGTTTTTCTACATCTGATTTATCATTTTATGTGTCTGTGGAATTACGCGTACATCCTGCAAAATTTGCAATGCAACTTCCTGATAGTGTAATATTTTTTCTGGTGTTGCAGCAATACAGCCATTCATAGGGGTAACTGGTTGAATGATAAATGGAATTTCATTATCAATCTCTGCAACTAAATGAATTGCTTTTAAAAACTCCTCATCTGTTGTCTCATCTGATATAACAAGCTTTATATAAAGTTTTTTTTCTTTCGCTACATTAATAAAATCACGATGTTTTTGCCAAAGATCCTCACCTGTTATACTTGGTAATTTAATGTCCATACTAATAATATCAACATAGGGTAAGGTTTTTTTCATTTCATCAACTAGCGTACCATTCGTTTCAAGAAATGCTTTACAAACTAGTTTTGGCATAAGTGCACAAATAAAATCGGCATGACAAAGCGGCTCCCCTCCAGTAAAGCTTATTGCCTGATGCTTTACTTTGAGCAGCGCATTGATTTTTTCTGCTGCAGTTTTCACCGATACTGGATTTTCCAGCTGTAAAAAATCCCGATTTCCAGCGGCTGTTTCACAAAGACAATATTTATGAGGTTCTTTAGGTATAATCGTATCACAATATTTACACATTATATTGCAGCCTAAAAATCGCACAAAAAGCTGACGATATCCTACATACATTCCTTCACCCTGAATAGATGAAAATATTTCTACTAAATTTGCCTCCATTCTCATTCGTCCTTACTATAAACAACTGCAGCTTTTGGTGATTCCCACACCTTTACATTTCGTAGTTGACTATTTTTTTGAAAAGCTTCTTTTTTTTCAAGTGCTTCATAAATATATTTTGCTATATTTTCTGCTGTAGGATTGCAGCCTTTTGCAAACATTGGTAATTCATTCAAGTATTGATGATCAAATTCTTTCAGAAAATTACGCAACTCACCTTTTATTATTTTAAAATCAACAACCATGCCCAACTTATCTGTTTTAGAACCAGCAACACAAACCTCAACTGTCCAGCTATGTCCATGTAATCGGCTACACTTTCCCATATACCCTTCAATACGATGAGCAGCTTCGAATTCTGCCCGAACACTTAATTCAAACATATCCAGTCCTCCTTGTTTTTAATCAAAAAAAGATGAGCATTTACTCACCCTTTTTGAAATATATTAAAAAATCATTTTCCTGATTCCCTGCTAAGTACAGAGTCGTCTTTTGATGCATGCATAAATTCATCATAGCTTAAGGCACGTGTATGCTGTGTATGACTCCACTCATGCTCATTACGATGAATAAACCCTAAAAATATAATCGGTATCCAGGAATAAATAAATACCGGATATAATATCAAGTAAAGCCAAGCTTTTGGCTTTACATGAATCTTCAACAATATAATGATTGGCAGTATATACTGTCCAAGCATTATTACAGTCATAAGCTCTGATGGCATGAAATTATAGATATTTGTATAAAAAGGTGGAAATGCCAGTTGAATATAGCTAATAATGATAAATAAAGTTGATATCATCATAAAATGCGGCTGTAACAAATGAAGGCAGCCATCAAGAATACGAATATCCCGACGCATAATTCCAGCCTTAATCATCTTTGGAATAAAGCGATGCGCAACATCAAACTGTCCCTGTGCCCAACGTCTGCGCTGATCCCATGATTGCTTAAATGTCAGCGGTTTTTCATCATAAACAATAGCATCATGTGCCCACGTTGTTTTAATACCTTCCACAAGCGACTTCATTGTAAATTCCATATCCTCAGTGAGACACGTAGCTCCCCAACCATGACGTTTTAAAACATCCGTTGCTATACACATGCCTGTACCACCAAGAACAGAGGACAAACCTATATTAGTCTTTGCTAAATGCCAAATATGATCAATAACCCAAAATGCAATAGCAAATGTACCAGACACCCATGTGTCATAAGGATTCTTCGCATCAAGATACCCTTGTATAAGTTTATCCCCTTTGCATAAGCGATTATTCATTTCAAGCAAAAAGCGTGGATGAACAAGATTATCTGCATCAAAAATAGCTACAGCATCATATGTTTTTTCCAGCGTAAAAAGCTTTGCAAACATCCATTCCAAAGCAAATCCTTTTCCCTTTAAAGTTGGATGCGTTCGTTCACAAACAATGGCACCAGCTTTTCGGGCAATTGCCGCTGTATCATCTATACAGTTATCCGCTATAACATAAATATCATAGAGCTCCTTCGGATATTCAAGTGTCTTCAAGTTGTCAATAAGTTGACCAATAACTGCTTTTTCATTATGTGCAGCAACAATAACCGCAAATGTCTTCTGCGGTATTAATATTTTCTTCTCTTTCTTTCGCCACATACCACAAAAACCAATAACAAAATAGTACATCGTAAAAAGAAATATAATGATTTGCATAGGAATCATTATTACATCAAAAGCATAATTCATGAACGTCTTTCTCCTTTAAATCAAAACCGATCACGGTTTACGCAATATTCACTTCACATTAGTTGTAAACACAGAAACGATTGTATTAAGTATACCAAACACTGCGTAAGTACTGAATACTGCAAATAAAACAGCGCATAAAACAGAATCTCTGCCAACAAAGAGAATACCCAAAAACATGAGTATAGCAACTACGACTGATACGGTATATACTTTTTCACCTTTGCCCTTGAAATCAGGATAACGAACTTTGCTGACCATTAAATAGGCAATAACAAGAATTGCAATTGGATAAATTAACCCAAACGTGCGATAATCTAACTGTAAACTCTGGGAAAGCAATGTAAACGTAGCTATAAGACAACCACCTGACGGAATTGCCAATCCCATAAAATATCCATGTATTGCGTTCGCATTGACATTGAAACGAGCTAATCGCCACGCACCACAAAGTGTAAAAGCAATTGCTACAAACCAACCAAAATAACCAAATTCATTTAAATAAATTGAATGTGCCAAAAGTGCTGGTGCCGCACCAAAAGAAATAAGATCACATAAAGAATCCATTTCCTTTCCCAGTTCACCACTCACACCAAAAAAGCGTGCCGCACGACCATCAAGTCCGTCAGCGATAAGGGCTATGAGAATAAAAATCGCTCCCATAGTAAAATTCTCATGCATTGTTGAGATTATCGAACACATACCAAAAACAAGATTCGATGATGTCAACATATTAGGGATTAAACTTTTATACATTATTCTTTGATCCTCCCAATAATTGTTTCTCCACCAACCACTTTATCACCTTTTCTTACAATAACATCTACATTCTTAGGCATAACGACCTCAGTACAAGAACCAAAACGAATCAGCCCATAGCGTTCTCCCTTTGTCAAAACATCATCCAATGTAACCCATGAGACAATACGTCTTGCTAATATACCAGCAATTTGTGTAACTGTTATTCTCAGTTTATCATTTTCAATACCAATCATATGCCGTTCATTTTCAAAACCAACAGAATCCTTATATGCTGGTTTGAATCTCCCACAAGTATAACTCTGAGATTTAATTTCTCCTTCAATTGGACTTCTATTAATATGAACATTAAAAACTGATAGAAAAATAATTACTTTATTACAAGGCTCTTTAACAAAATCATCGCTGTCCATAGCAACAATATCCATAACTTTACCATCTGCTGGTGAAACAATCAATGATTTGTTCATTGGTATTGTTCGTTGTGGATTACGAAAAAAGAACGTAAAAAAACCTGCCAGTACAGCTGGGATAACCGCCCAATATGGATTAACGGCAAAACCAGTAACTACAGCCAGTAAAACTGCTGCAGCAATAAAGCCATAGCCTTCTCTGATTATAGGAGTCCTTACCATAATATCCACCTCCAATTTAGCCGATATACTTATTATTACGCATTATTACGCATTATTTTTATTTATAATCATCATCATATGCTTCTTGAATAATTATAGTCTACCCATTTTGCTTTGTCCACTTCTTTTTATAAGTACAAACCTTAAAGACAAAATGTGGCAATGACATTAAACGCCAAGCACGTTTTGGCTGAAGTATCCCACGAAAAAGCCATTCCAGCTTTGCCCTCTGCATCCAGAGTGGAGCCCGTTTCATAGCACCCGCCATAACATCAAGGGTCCCACCAACACCAATTGCGACTGAAACGCCAAGTGCTTTTTTGTGTTTTTCCAGCCACTTTTCCTGCTTAGGAACACCAAGTGCAACAAGCAGAAGATCAGGGTGCGCTGCTTGAATCTCCGCAATGAGTTGCGGTTCATCCTTTTCATTGAAATAACCATTGCGAATGCCAACAATCTGTATTCCTGGATACATTTTTTCTGCTTTTTCTTTAGCCTTTTTTGCTATACCAGGTGCTGAGCCAAAAAAGAATATACTGCGTCCTTTTTTCGGCGCATTTGATAATAATCTCTGCACCAAATCATAACCAGCAACGCGCTCTGGCATTGCCTCACCCAAGTAATGCGCGGCCCAAACTGTCCCAGCACCATCTGGTACAACAAGATCAGCTTCATTAAGAATAGTACGCAGCTCACTATCACGTGTTGCCATCATAATCATCTCTGCATTTGCTGTAGCAATAAAAGCGCCTGCATTCTTATCCATATAACGTTCTACCGTTTCCACGGCTTCTTCCATTGTAAGTGAACTGACTTTAGTTCCCAGTATATCTATCTTTCTAAATGACATGTTGCGATCCTCCGTCTGACACCAATATCTTCCCTTATTATTGTACCATAAGTTCAATACTCGAGCAATAAACACTGTATCCCAAGCATAAAACAGAACACAAGACATTAATAATACCTTGCGTTCTGTACAATATGATACTCTTTATTTCTTTTTTGCTATAACAGCTGTACGAATAGAAAGTTCTCTAAGCTGCTTTGCATCAACTTCCGATGGAGCATGCGACATTACGCAGGATGCACTCTGTGTTTTCGGGAATGCAATAACATCACGAATGGAAGCTCGTTTTGCCATAATCATAACAAGACGATCAAGACCAAATGCAAGTCCGCCATGTGGTGGTGTACCATATTCAAATGCATCCATCATAAAGCCAAATTTGAGACGTGCTTCTTCCTTGGTAAGGCCAATCGCTTCAAACACTTTTTCCTGCATTTCACTATTGTAGATACGAAGACTACCTCCACCAATTTCTGTTCCATTGAGAACCATATCATAGGCTTTTGCCTTAACTCTTCCTGGATCAGACATAAGGTACTGCATATCATCATCGCGTGGAGCCGTAAACGGATGATGCATTGCTTTCCAACGCTTATCTTCTTCAATATATTCAAACATAGGGAAATCAATAACCCACAAAAAGGAAAGCTTATCTGGATCAATAAGATTACGACGACGCCCCATTTCAAGTCTGAGTTCACCCAACGACTGCGCGACAACCGATGGTTTATCTGCAATCACAAGAAGCAAATCACCTGTCTTTGCATTACATGCTTGTCTGATCTCTTCAAATTTTTCATCCGAGAAGAATTTTTTAAAAGGTGATTTTACACCGTCTTCAACATATTGTATCCATGCAAGACCTTTAGCGCCATAGTTTTTTACATATTCAACAAGTCCATCGAGTTCACGACGTGGAATATTAGCATAGCCTTCTACATTAATAACCTTGACCTGCCCACCATTATTCAATACAGATTCAAACACCTTAAAGTCTGAGCCCCTTACATATTTAGAAATATCCATGAGTTCCATATTAAAACGAAGATCTGGCTTATCTGAACCAAAACTTTCCATGGCATCATCCCAGGTCATACGCAGGAATGGTCCATTGATTTTTGCCCCAATTGCCCTGTCAAACAGTTCTGTTATCATACCTTCCATCATTGTCAAGATTGTTTCTTGATCGATAAAAGACATTTCAATATCAAGTTGAGTGAATTCAGGCTGGCGATCTGCACGTAAATCTTCATCACGGAAACAACGAACAATCTGGAAATATTTTTCGAAACCAGCAACCATAAGAATCTGCTTAAAAATCTGCGGTGATTGTGGCAATGCGTAAAATGACCCCGGATTCACACGGCTTGGTACAAGATAATCACGAGCACCTTCTGGTGTGCTCTTTGTTAACATTGGTGTTTCTATTTCAATAAAACCATTGCGATCAAAATAATCACGCATAATTTTTGTTACACGATGACGCAATATAATATTTTTCTGCATTTCTGGGCGACGTAAGTCAAGATAACGATACTTCAAGCGAAGTGTTTCATCAACATCAATATTATCTTGAATGTAAAACGGAGGAGTTTTTGCTTTATTTAAAACACGAAGTTCTGTGCAATATACTTCAATTTCCCCTGTTTCCATATGTAAATTAATCGTTTCAGCATCTCTTGAACGAACCTTGCCACGTACTGCAATAACAAATTCCGAACGAAGTGATTCTGCTTTTTGAAAAGTTCCTTCACCCATTTCAGATTCATCAAAAACAACCTGAACAAAACCTGAACGATCTCGTAAATCAACAAATATAAGTCCACCATGATCTCGTCTTCTTGATACCCAACCACATAATACAACTTCCTGTGCTACTTCCTTTGTACGTAATTCACCGCAATGATGCGATCTTTTCATTCCTTCTAATGTTTCCATTTTAATCATTCACCTCATCGTATAGCTTATTCACTATTTCTTCGATTTTAATTTTTTCTTGCTCACTGTTTTTCATGTTCTTAAAAACAGCAGTACCTGTCTTTACTTCATCATCACCAACAATAATAGCATATTTTGCTTTGAATTTGTTCGCTTGTTTCATCTGTGCCTTCATACTGCGACCTGAATAGTCCATATTTGCTTTAAGTCTCTTTTCTCTTAACGTACAAAGAAGTTTAAATGCCAGTACCTGCGCAGCCTCACCAAGTGCAACAACAAAAACATCGGTCATCTGTTCTTCCAATAATAGGATATTTTGCTTTTCAAGTGCCAGCAATACCCTTTCTAAACCAATAGCAAAACCAACAGCCGGAGTTGAATCCCCCCCCAGTTCTTCAACAAGACCATCATAACGACCGCCCCCAGCTACAGCACTCTGTGCACCAAGTGGAATATACTTAATTTCAAAAGCAGTCCTTGTATAGTAATCAAGTCCGCGAACAAGACGTGGATCCATCTTAAATATAACACCTGCACTTACTAGATAAGACTGTACTTTTTTAAAGTGATCGTTACATTCATCACATAGACAGTCGGTAATATTCGGCGCACCTGCAGAAAGTTGTTTACACTTTTCATGTTTACAGTCAAGTATGCGCATTGGATTACGTTCATAACGTAATCGACAATCCTCACAAAGCCCCTCCAGTTTATCTTTGAAAAAATCTTGTAATTTTTTACGATAAATCGGGCGGCAGTTAGGGCAGCCAACCGAATTCAAGCTGAGTTCAAGTTCCTTAAGTCCAAGTGTATTAAGAAACTGTGTTGCCAACATAATGATTTCAGCATCAACTGCAGGATTATTACTACCAAGCGCTTCTACGCCAAACTGATGAAACTCTCTGTACCGCCCAGCTTGCGGACGATCATAGCGAAACATCGAACCAATATAAAATAACTTATTAAGTGCTGTATCGGCATAAAGCTTATGTTCAAGATATGCCCGTACTGCCGCAGCCGTATTTTCCGGACGTAATGTAATACTTCTGTCACCACGATCTGTAAAAGTATACATTTCTTTGTCTACAACATCAGTTGCTTCTCCTATGCCGCGTAAAAACAATTCTGTATGTTCAAAGATTGGTGTTCGAATTTCTTTGTAACCATACAAATCACAAATGTCATGTACAACCTTCTCTACATAAATCCACTGCCCAACGGTATCCGGCAGGATATCTTTTGTTCCGCGAGGACCGGTAGTCAACATAAAAACAATTCCTCCCTATTCATAATACACTATACGCTTCATCAATTAAATTAGAGCGTCTTTCTATATATTTATCTACACTATTAAGATATGTAGTTAAATCTTTTGCATTAAACGATGTTTGTAATCGTTTCGTTACTGGATGAACAACTTTTGTCGTTGCTGCCCCTCCAATACCAATAATTGTCTGATTTTCTTCCATTATTTGAATATTATACATTCCCTCGGCGCCAGGAACACTACAACCAATATTTTCCAATTGTCCACTCATATATCCCTGCCGATAAAGATAATAGGGTTCAAGACCAGTATCTTTTACATATTGCAGTGCAATCGCAAACATGCTTTGTGCCATTTGATCATTTGGCAGCTCAACAGCATCAAGATGAAGCTTCAAACGCGACCCCTTTTTTAAAGCAAGCGCATGTAATGTGATATCATCCGGTTTTAATGCTGTAACTTTTTTCATTGTATCCGTTATGTCAGCTTCATTTTCGCCTGGCAATCCAATAATTAAATCCATATTAATATGTGGTATTCCTGCATCTCTAAGTGTATGAAACATCTCAACAACAGCTTCTGGTGTATGATTGCGCCCTATACGCTGTAGCGTCCTTGCCTGCATCGTCTGTGGATTCGCACTGACACGGCTTACTTTATGCACTACCATTGATGCAATCTTGCCCGCTGTAATACTATCCGGTCGACCAGCTTCTACCGTAAATTCCACAACTGAAGTCCCATAAAAAGTATTATATACCAAATCAAGCAATTCATCAAAATACTTTTCCGGTAAACTGGTCGGTGTTCCACCGCCAATATAAATATTTTGTACAATTAGACCATGTTTTTCCATTGCAAATTCAGCTGCCAAAAGATCTTTTTTTAACACCAACAAAAATTGTAACAAAACATCTTCTTTGGGCAAAACATATGCAGGAAATGAACAATACAGACAGCGCGACAAACAAAAAGGAATACCGATATAGACACTTACCATCTTATTATGTGATGTTGCTAAAAAAGGACGCTGCTTAAAAGCAAGTTTTGTAATAAGTTCCGCTTTTTCATCACTCACCTCATAATCATATTTGAGACGATCCACGATGGCATCACGATGCATCTTTTCATTGATATAGCGATGAACAATTTTCGTTGGCCGTACACCATAAAGGATTCCCCAAGGAGCTGCTTTAAACGAAAAATGTTTACGAAACAATCGATATAAATTAAGTTTAATAAGACGATGTATCGCAGCACCTTCACGTTCTGTCAATAATGCAGTATCGGACCATGTAAAACTTTTCCATTCTGCATTCTTACCTTGAAGGCTTATTTTTGTATCAAGGCGAATGTCCTTATCAATAAAAACATTGTTTTCAACAGAAAGTGCCATATAATCAAAGCCATCTGTTTGCTCTCCAACAATTTCTATCTTGAATAACATCAAAACTTCCTTAACAATCTTGACAATTATTTCTTTTTGACTGTTTAAATAAAAGCTCTTAATCTTCACGATGCTGGCACTCCTGACAATAGCCAAAAAACTTCACTTGGTGATCAACAATATGAAATTTACTTTTCTTGGAGATATCCTGTTCAAGCGGTTCCAAAAGGTCATCCGAAAAACCACTAACCTTGCCACAGCGCAAACATATAAGATGATGATGCTGATGCACATTAGGATCTGTATCATTTAATTCATATCGACTGCGTCCATCACCAAATTCTACTTGTTGCAAAATGCCAAGCTCGCTTAAAAGTTCCAGTGTCCTGTATACTGTAGCTAGTCCTATTTCAGAACCATTTTTTCGCAAAATCCCATGAACGTCCTCTGCACTAAGATGCTCGCCTGCCCGACTAAGAAAAATCTGTAACACAATCTGACGTTGTGGTGTCATTTTATGCTGGCATTCCTGCAATTTCTTTTTTAAATCATCTATTGTAAATTTTTTTGACATGGTAATTCTCCTCTATCATTGCTCAAATGATTTTCCTCTATATGTAAAAAAACATTCAAATACTATTATTCTAGCAAAAATATAACAAGAATACAAAGAAAACATTATTAAATTCCAATAATCTTATACAAAACAGGAAAAACATCAACTATTTTACCTAAACAAACAATAAAACATGGGGAAAACAATGTGTTTTTTTATTTACTATTAAAATTCGCTATAATTTTCAAAAGAATAATTGAGTCATTAAACTTTTAAATATGGATTGTTAACACGTTCCCAACCAAGACTGGTTTCAGGTCCATGCCCGGGATAAACCTTTATATCATCTGATAAAATCATGATTTTTTCGCATAAATTATGAACAAGGAGCTTTGAAGATCCTCCAGGGAAGTCACAACGTCCAATTGATCCAGCAAACAAAGAATCCCCACTGAAAATAACTTTATCTCCAACAAGACAAATGCCCCCTGGTGAATGACCCGGCGTATGAACTACACGAAAACATGATTCGCCAAAAACAATACGATCATTTTCCTTCAAGACTTCATCCGCATCAATTGATACAACCGCTTCTCCCAAAAAAGCAGAAAGATTTTTCTTCGCATCTGTAAGCATCGAACGATCTGCTTCATGAACTAAAAGCTTTGCTCCTGTAACTTCTCTTATTGCAGAATTGGCACCTATATGATCACTATGCGCATGTGTATTTACAATATACTTTACTTTCATACGCATTTCTTTAATATAATTCAATATAATAGCAGCATCCGCTCCTGGATCAATGACAATTCCAATTCCTGTTACATTATCCCTTACAATATAGCAATTTTCACTTAAAAGACCCACAGTAGCCATCTTTATCGTTATATTCATTTTTCTTCCTCTTTCACATTTGTTGCAAGTGATCTTGTTACACTATAGACATCCTTCATACGCCGAAATTTTGTCATAATCTGCTGTACCTGGAGGGCGTTGCGTACTTCAAGACTCATTGTAACTGTTGATGTCTTATTACTTTTATTGGCTCTTGCATATACTGAGCTAATATTAATTTTAGATTCTGATGGAACTGCCAGCAAGCCTGTCAAAACCCCAGTTTTATCATTACACGTAATTTCAATTGATACCGTATAGGCCTTGTCCAGTCCAATATCCCAATTCACTTCAATGACACGAGCAAAGTCACTTGTATCATTGATAATATTAGGACAATCCGAACGATGCACTGAGACCCCCCTTCCGCGCGTAATATAGCCGGTAATGGGATCTCCTGGAATTGGATTGCAGCAACGTGCCAGCCTTACAAGCACGCCGCCCTCTCCTTCTACTAAAATACCATGACTTGATTTTTCCTTTTTATCCTGTGGCTTAATCTTTTCCAACATTTGTGAAATATCCGGCGGTGTTGCATTCTGCAATTCTTTTTTATAAAGCTCAATAAGCTTTGATAGTATCCCATGTATGGTAATTCCACCAAAACCTAATGCCGCCACTAAATCATCTTCATTTTGAATATTAAACTTTTGTGCAACAATCTTGAGGCGGTTTTCTTTTAAAAGTTCTTTTGGCTCATAGCCCAGCCGTTTTGATTCTTTCTCAATAAGTTCATTCCCACGAATAATGTTTTCTTCCCTACTCGCTTTTTTAAACCAAGAACGAATTTTATTACGTGTCTCTGATGATGCTACAATATTGAGCCAATCACGACTTGGTCCGCTATTTGCCTTATTTGTAATAACAGAAACAATATCACCATTTTTCAGTTTATATTCAAGTGGAACTATTTTACCGTTGACCTTGGCACCAACACAATGATGCCCTACTTCTGTATGGATACGATAGGCGAAATCAAGCGGAATCGAGCCCTTTGGTAAGTCTATCACATCACCTTTGGGTGTAAATACAAAAACCTCATCCGAAAACACATCCACTTTTAAAGCTTCTACATATTCACGTGGATCACTAAGTTCCTGTTGTAAATTTATTAACTGCCGGAGCCAAGAAAGTTTCTGATCATATTCATTACCAGCACCTACACTTTTACCAGCTTCTTTATATTTCCAATGTGCCGCAACCCCATACTCCGATACTTTATGCATCGCAAATGTTCGAATCTGTATTTCTAACGGATACCCTTTATTTGTCATAACCGTCGTATGTAAAGATTGGTAGCCATTTGATTTAGGCATAGCAATATAATCTTTAAAGCGCCCCGGCATCGGTTTCCACATCGCATGAATAATTCCCAATACCCCATAACAATCACGCACCGTATTGACAAGCACACGAACTGCTGACAAATCATAGATTTCACTAATATCTTTCTGATCGCGCTTCATTTTTTTATAAATGCTGTAAAAATGCTTTGCTCTTCCTTTTATTTCTACCTGCATATCAGCTTCATTCAGCTTTTCACTTAATTGTTCTATAGACTCATTAATAAATTCCTGACGTTCTTTCCTTTTTTGTTTTACCTTTTCCACAAGTTCATAATAAGTTTCCGGCTCAAGATATCGCAAACAAAGATCTTCTAATTCCCATTTAATATTAGAAATCCCTAACCGATTGGCAAGCGGAGCATAAATTTCTATAGTTTCCTTTGCTATACGTTTTTGTTTATCATCACGCATAAACTTTAACGTTCGCATATTATGAAGTCGATCTGCTAATTTAATAAGAATAACACGTATATCTTTTGCCATAGCCAAAAACATTTTCCGATAGTTTTCAAGTTGTTGTTCTTCTTTTGACTTATATTCGATACGCCCCAGCTTTGTAACGCCATCGATAAGCATAGCAACCTCATCACCAAAAATCTCCTGCATTTCTTCAAGTGTATATGTCGTATCTTCAACCACATCATGAAGGAGTGCCGCACTGATCGTAACAACATCAATCTGTAATTCCGTAAGGATTTTTGCCACGCTAAGCGGATGAATGATATATTCTTCGCCTGATACGCGCTTTTGCCCGGCATGCGCTGCATGTGCAAGATCATACGCTTTGCGAATAAGGCTGACATTTGCATCTGGTTGATAATGAATAACCGCTTGTAAAACATCATCAATTGTTATAACTTTATGTTCTTTATTATTCATCATAATCAACCCCATAGCCTAGTTTGATTCCATATTTCTTTTTATTATAACATTAAATCTCAAAATGCATAATTTTTTATAACATTTCCCAGCATAATTCATAAAAATTCATACATTAAGTTATTCGCCATCATTTTCTTTCATTATATTTGCATAAGTAGTTGATTGCAAAAGATTTAACTTTGTTTTCGGTGCTGGCTGAAAATAAAGTTGAACCGTTCCCTTACTCTTTTTTTCACATTGGACAAGATTAAGTTCTGCTAAAATCGTTACGCATATTGCTACAACCGACACAGGTAAATAGGACTGATGTTGTTTTTTATAGCTTGCAGCAACTTCTGCAAAAGAAGTATGAACAGCATCCGCAGCATCCTTTTTGCTTTTTAAAATTAAATATACACGCCCTATAATATCATGTGATATACAAGTCTCCTTACCTATAGGTTGATTCTCCTCTACTAACTGCAGTTCCTGTACTTTGCACTGAATCTGGCTATTACCTTGCCAAACATTGATTTCTGGTTGAAAAGCAATGTTTGCAATCTTCTGATCAATACGTTTGGCATGTTTACCGTGATTCCAGGCAATTGCCCGTATTCCCCCCCGAAAAAAATCAAACCCAAGGTGTATCCCATCACGTCCCATACTTCGTGCACCTGTAATTTTCGTACCACAGCAGGCAAATATTGGGCGAGGATTCCCCATGCCAAACGGTTCCAGCCGCTCCAAATCTTTCACAAGATCAATACAAACCTCCTCTGGTTTGATTTTTGCTTCTATATCAAGGATTGGAATAAGATCTTCCAGCTGTAAAACATTATCGGCATAGGCAGATATTGCATCGCTAAATCCTTTGATTTTATCAGATAAAATGCTAAACCCAGCTGCTTGTGCGTGCCCACCAAACCCAAGTAAATATTCTTTGCAGACATCAAGGGCCTTATACATATGGAATCCCTTAATGCTACGGCATGAAGCCTTACCAAAACCGTCTTGTATACTTATAATAATAACCGGCCGATAATATTTTTCTACAATTCTTGATGCCACAATTCCAATAACTCCAGCGTGCCAGTTTTCTCCAACAATAACAATAATTTTTCTTTTTTTTGTATCTGTAACTTCAAGCAAGGTTTCAGCTTTTTCCAAAATATCTTTTTCTAGCAGCTGACGTGCTTCATTTTCCTGATTTAACTGCAGCGCAAGTGCATCAGCACACTCTTGTTCATCGGTAAGCAAAAGATCTGCTCCTATAAGAGCGGAATCAAGACGTCCTGCGGCATTAAACCTAGGTGCAAGTACAAAACCTACATGCCCGGCATTTATTTTTTTATCGTTTAATTTGCATATTCCAATCAATGTTTTTAATCCACGATTTTTAGTTTTATTCATTTCTTCTAAACCGAACCGTACGATACGCCGATTTTCACCAAGTAAAGGAACAATATCTGCAATTGTTCCCAATGCAACAAGTGCCAGATCATCCTCAAACACCTGGTTTTTTATCTTTCTCCATAAAGCTTGACAAAGCTTAAAAGCGACACCAACCCCTGCCAGATTCTTATCTGGATAAAGACAATCCCTACGCTGTGGGTCAAGAACTGCAACTGCTTCTGGTAATACCTCACCTGGTAGATGATGATCTGTTATAATGATATCCAATTTTTCTTTGATCTCTTTAACCTCTTTAATTGCAGAAATACCACAATCAACAGAAATAAGAAGATTCGTTTTATCCGCAAGCATTGTCAGAGCTTCTATATTGAAGCCATAGCCTTCTTTTTGACGATTCGGGATGTAATATTCAACATTCGCGCCTAGTGCTCTCAGCGCACGTACAAGTACAACTGTTGCTGTTGTTCCATCAACATCATAATCTCCATATATCATAATTTTTTCCCGACAGTCAATAGCTATTTTGATACGGCTAACCGCCTTATCCATATCCTTAATTAAAAATGCATCGTAAAAAGGTTGTTTTTCCGGATAAAGAAAAACACTTGCTTCTTTTTCTCTTTCTATACCACGATGCAGCAACACACTTGCAATAATCTCTGAAACATGCCATAAAGCAGCAGCTTGTTTTGTTTTTCTCTTATCCGAATCAATAAAATTCCATTTTTTTTGCATCTATATGTCTCCCAAAAATTCAAAACACTTTTATTTTTTAAGACCACAAATTCGTCATGGACTAAAGAAAATCCTTTACCTATGAAAAAAGCACAGGCATTTCACCTGTGCTTTTTTAAATCATCTTACTTTACTGTTGCTGCTCTTTGTTTATTTCTTTTATCTTCTGCATAATTTCTAAACATAACCCATAAAGGACTTGCTATGCAAATAGACGAGTAAGCCCCGCAACTAAAACCGATCAAAAGCGCAAACGAAAAATCTTTCGTTGTATCTCCACCAAAAAAATAAAGTGCAAATGTAGTAAAGAGAACGGTACACACTGTATAAATAGAACGAGTCAACGTTTGATAAATGCGAGTGTTAGGAAGCGCTCCTATATCACCGCCTCTTCTAAAGTGCAGTCTAAGATTTTCACGAATTCGATCAAAAATAACAATTGTATCATTAACTGAATACCCTACAATAGTCATCAAAGCCGCAACAAAGGATGAATCCACTTGTCGTTGCAACATTGAAAACACGCTGAGTACAATTAAAATATCATGAATCAACGCAAGTACAGCCGCTATGCCAAATTTAAATTCAAAACGATAAGAAATATACAGTATAATCATGACCCAGGAAAGAAGTGTTGCTCCGAAGGCGCGCATCATAAGTTCTGAGCCCATTGTAGCACCAACTTTTTCTTCACGCAAAACATCGTAGTTTCCTAATTTATCCTTCAAAGATGCCATAACCGCTTTACGTTCTGACTCTTCTAAATCAACAGTTCGAATCATAACATCCTGCGATGATTCCGTATTGCTGTCTATTCCTGATAGCTGAATCGTACTATTATCAAGTTTATATTCCTTCATTACATCTCGAACACTCGCAATTGTAACCGGTTCAGCAAATTTTAAATCAATAATTGTTCCGCCTGTAAAATCAATTCCTAAATTGAATCCACGAGTAAACATGCAAACAATCCCTGGAATAATAATTATTAAAGAAAATATGTACCATATTTTTCGTTTGCCTATAACGTCAATTTTTTTCATTATTACTCACCACCTTTGCTGGTACAGATGCTCCATAAATACCAGGGTTTTTAAAGAGATTTGCTCCAAATAAAAGTCGCAGCATATATTGAGTAAACGTCGTTGCCGTAAATAAGCTTAAAACAGTACCAACTCCTAATGTAATAGCAAATCCCCTAACGGTTCCCGTTCCACAGAAAAACAGCACTGCAGATGAAATAATCGTTGTCATATGCGAATCGAGAATTGTCATGAATGCGCGCTTATATCCCGCTTCCATTGATTGTCTAAACGTTTTTCCCAATCGATATTCTTCTTTGAAATGTTCAAAAATCAAAACATTGGCATCAACTGCCATCCCGATTGATAAAATAATACCGGCAACTCCAGGAAGTGTCAATGTGGCATCCATCATCTTTAAAAGAAATAACAACATAATAACATATGCCATTAAGCTAATATCCGCAATAAATCCAGGTAAACGATAGAACAACAGCATAAATAAAATAACAGCTCCTATACCAATTGCAAAGGCAAATTCACTTTTATCTTTAGAATCTTGTCCCAGAGTAGATCCGACTGTTCTTGTTTCAATAATATTCACTTTTACTGGAAGTGCTCCTGATCGCAGCAGAATCGCTAAATTATGTGCTTCTTCTAAGGTTCTCGAACCTGTAATTACAGCTTTCCCTCCAGTAATTGGTTCCTTTACATTGGGTGCAGTAAGAACTTCACCATCAAGTAAAATTGCAATTTTTCTGCCAACGTTCTTAGTTGTAAGATCAGCAAATTTTTTCGCACCTTCAGTACTAAATTCCAATGCAACAAGATTTTGATTTTGCTGATCCGTCTCTTCTTTTGCATCCTTCAAATCTGTACCTGTGAGAACGGTATTTCCATCTTCATCCTGAAATTCCAGCATTGCAGTCTTACCAATGACTTCAATAGCTTTATTCGGATCTTTTATACCTGGGAGCTCTACAATAACACGACGTTTTCCTTCACGCTGAATAATTGGCTCCGTCAATCCAAGTTCATTTACACGTTTTTCAATAATTTTTACAACACGTTGCATAGCATCTTCATTTACCGCAGCCTCTGGTGTATCTACTGCTTCAAGAACAACATGTGTCCCCCCTTGTAAATCAAGGCCCTGTCTTATCGAATATGCTAACGGCGCTACAAAATATGCAAATATGCCTATAATAGCCGCAACAACAACCACCAGTTTTATGAAATTATCTTTCCTCAACTATTTCAATCCCTTCAATGTATTTTGTCTGACTCGTCTTATATTTCATTTATTAAATCAATTACCCCGTTCAATAAACGCAATAACCTTATCTAAGACTTGTTTTGCATCCAATCCATCGGTCTGAATATAAAGATCTGCATGGATCTTTGCATCCGCGAGACGCTCGTGCTGTGCCACAATACGACTTTCATCCCAATAAACAATCCGCCGTTTCTTAATAGCCGGCAGTGTGGCATCCAGCATAACGAGAAACTGTGGCTGGTGTTTCTGCCAAAACTTCTTTATGCATGAATGTTCCTGGGCCACATTATAAGCATCAAAACCCGCATCTTTCAAACCATTTACCAAAGTTGTCTTTCCCGAAGCACATACACCGACAATTGCAATAGCCATAGAAGCATCTCCAATTCAAAACGGGTAGGTCGCTGTCAATTTTTCAACTTTTGTTATAGAATTCTCCCTTTCATAAACGCCCATAATAACAACCGTCATATCGTCGCCAGCTTTATTTTTATCCATTAAAAGCGCATATTCCAAAATACTTTGCGCAATAAACTCTGCATCCTCTGGTTTATTATCCTTAATAATTGCCATAATTTTCTTAAAATCAGCCTGTGGCCCACCCCGTTTGCGTCCCGCAGCCTGAATACCATCTGTATACGAGACAACAATCATACCTGCAGTAAGTGGCACTTCATACATAATTGGTTTCATATGGCGATGAACACCAATTGGATTTACATCATCATCATAAATTGAAACATATTCATCCGTCTTAATAATAACCGGACAATTCGAATTACGACTTATGACAACCGTTTCTGTTTCCAGATCAGCACTAAGAACCGTAAGCGTACAAGAAACTTTTTTATCTTTCATTGCATATAAATAATCATGCACAGCCCTGGCTACAGCACCGTCGCGTGCACCATCCGTAATTAAAGAAATCGCCTTATTTACGACCCATGTGCTCGTATGATGTGCTGATAACCCACTTCCCTGCCCATCAGCTAATATAGCTGAAATTCCACCATGTGGGCGTTCGGCTATATCACAACTATCACCAGAGTAAGCAACCGCATACTTTGCTGTTTTAGCTATACTTATTTTTATTTCCATATCTATCCCCGCTTAAAGTTCATTTGCAATCGATAAGCTCTTTTTCTGTGAGTACAGCATGCATCCTACAGTCCTTTTCATTAAACGGAACTTGTTCTAAAAGTTGACGATCAAATGCAATACCTAAACGAAATCCATTTTTTGCCTGAATAAGAAACCTATCGTAAAATCCACCACCCATTCCAAGGCGATGTCCCTGACGATCAAACGCTGCACCAGGAACTACAATAAAATCAATTTTCATTGGCTCTATACGCTCCATTTTATCTGCTGCTACAGATAAAATTCCATATGTACCAACAACAAGATCTTCCATGTTTCTGACATGTGCAGCCTCCATCTTACTATTTTTATCCAAAATAAAAGGCACACATACACGTTTGCCTTTTTCTAAAGCATGGCAAAGTATTTTTTCTGTTTGGACTTCATCCGCAAATGCACTATAGCACATAATGCACGACGACTGCTCATATGTAGGATAGTGCACAAGCTGCGATAAAATAATATCACTGCAACACAAATTATCCGCTACTGAAATTCCCCGACGTTTCTTTAACATAGCTTTACGAAGAGTACACTTCAGT
>JBAYAD010000003.1:0-35596 GCA_041669965.1 Selenomonadaceae bacterium | reverse complement strand
GGATGCAGCTACAGCAAGCCTCTCTGCTGACCTTCAGAAACTTAAACTGCCACGGCAGCTTGAGCTTCCAGTCCTTGAAGAACAACCAACAGTAACAAATGAAGATCTTGAAAATATTGATACCGTACTCGCCGTTTATTCCTCGTCTTTTAGCAATAATAACAGCAATCGATCGCAAAATATCCGTATTGCTGCCGAAGCGCTTGATCAAACACTTCTTCGACCCGAAACGGTTGTTTCTTTTAACAATACCGTCGGCAAGCGTGTCGCTTCTGCTGGCTATAAAGATGCTGCTGTTATTCTTGACGGTAAGATTGCCCAAGACGTCGGCGGTGGCGTATGCCAGGTAAGTTCAACGCTTTATAATGCTATTCTGCTGGCTGGTCTAACCTCTGTTGAACGCACTGCGCACTTTTATCCCTCATCCTATGTACCGATGGGTCGCGATGCCACTGTTGCGGATGGACAAATCGATTTTCGCTTTCGCAATCCGTTTCCCCACAATGCTTACCTTCTGTCCAAAGTCTACGGTGGCATGCTTACCATCTACATTCTTGGCAATCATGAAGATCTTCGCGACTATGCCCTCACGACAAACATTGAGAAGCCTTCTCCTGGAGCGGTTGTTTCTGTCTACCGCATTCTTCGCAAAAACGGTCATGAACTTCAACACGAATTTTTACACACAGATCATTATGATATTGAAGAATAGTTTTCTCTACAAGATCATTTCTACACAAAACAACAAATAGGTATACCTACTGTTTTTATACAGCATGCATACCTATTTGTTTTATACCATCTATTTATAAATTCAGTCCGTTAAAAATCCCATCATAGATCTGGATAATAAATGACATTAGACTAAACCCTTTGCCCATGGACGAATCAGCAACCATATCAACACGATCTACTTCTTTACCATTATAAAGAATGCACAAGGCGCCAACACGTTGTCCAGCGCTTACAGGGGCATCAACAAAATTTGGCATATCGTATTTTACTGAATAACGCTTTTTATCACCATCTGATACAGGATAGCAGATATGCTTTTGCGGACGTGCTGTTATCTTATAGCCTTTTCCCCCACGCACGTAAACCGGCTTTACAAGTTCATTTTTACTAAAAGCTTTTTCCATACTTACTTTTGTAAAGCCGTAATCCAGCAGGGTTTCGGCTTCCGTAAATCGGCAGCCATCATTGGCATGCAACACAACCGCAATAAGATTCACACCATTACGTTCTGACGACGCCACAAGGCATTCTCCTGCCGCTCTCGTATAACCGGTCTTAATACCATTAATGTTATCGTCTTCTTTTAACAGTTCATTCGTGTTTTCAAATGTAAAATGTTTTTTTGCTGGTTTGACCCACTGAATATTCTTTTCCTTTACACTCACAATACTGCGAAATGTCGGGTTACGATAACCATAGGCTGCAATCTTTGACAAATCCCGTGCCGTCGAATAGTGATTTATGTCCGGCAGACCGCTTGAATTAACAAAATTTGTATTCGTCGCACCAAGTTCTTTTGCCTTCTTGTTCATCGTAGCGGTAAAATCCCCCATCGAACTTGTCATGTAATCCGCAACAGCAACCGTTGCATCATTCCCTGAGGCAAGCATCATTCCCTGCAAAAGTTCCCCCATTTGTATCTCATCGCCTGTTTCCAGTTTCATCGATGATCCGCCTACAGCTGCTGCGTCTGCCTTCACCTTTACTATATCATTCAGATTGCAGTTTTCCAGTGCAAGCAGAAGTGTCATCATCTTTGTCGTACTCGCCGGATATTCCCGTTTATCTGCATTCTTCTCAAATAAAACCTTCCCGGTTGATGCCTCGATAAGGATGGCCGCATCTGCCGTCAGCGAGTCAACCGCAGTCGCCTGTGCCACCACAGTCGACTGCAATAAAAATACAATTCCCAAAAGTAAAACAACCCGCTGAACAAGCTTCACAAAAAACGCTTCCCATCTGTTTTTCTATTAAGTCCCCCGAAAAAGACTCTTTATAATCATAATAAATGTTATTCTACCACGTCCACACGGTTCCTGCAAACAAGAACAGGCAGGCTATACACATATTTACAAAATTTGCGTGCAGCCTGCCCTTATTTTCTTATTTGAAGTTTTGCGATCAACTTTCAACTTTCAGCGTCGAACCTGAACGATATGAAGAAATTCCACTTTGTTCGTATTCATTGCCAGCATAACTATTCGTCAAACCATTTTTCGCCATTATAACTTGTGCTTTTGCATCCATAAAGGATACACCACTATCATTTGAACTTAAACTTGACCTTGAGCTTGAGCTTAAATTTGAATTCGACTTTGCTCCAGTCGTCCCACCCATTTTTGTCCTGCTCAGAACCTTGGATGTCGTCGTGCCATCTGCTGCTGTCGTTACCTGTGTCAACGTAACAATTACTGAACCATCTGCCCCCACACTTCTACTCTGTTCAATAGATGTCTTGCTGCCGCTGGCACTACTACTGCTGCTGCCACCCGAACTTCCTGTTCCATCAACTGCATTCTTTAACTGCGCAGCCAAGTCACTTTCTGTCGATGCCGCCGTCTTTTTCCCTCCTGTCGTGGATGATCGCTCCGTCAAGTCCTTCCATGCCGACGCATCGGTACTACCAAGACCATTAACACTACTCCTCATATTTTTTATCTCCTTTTATTAATTCCATTTTATATAGTTTCGTTCCTTCGATATTGTATCGTCATTTCTCTTGTTTTCGATAAGCCTTTTTACTGCATCACTTATTTATCAAACTTTTCCAGCACAAAAAAAGTTCCGTGGGCTTTGCCAAAGATTTCGCCTGATTTATCAGTAAGATCGCATTCACCAACCATTGTACTTGATCCATCATGGATGATACTGGCATTTGCATAGGCCGTTGCATTTTCCGGCACAGCCTTTAGAAAATTCATGCTAAAATCAAGTGTCACAACCCTTTTTTTACATGACAGACACGCTGCACCCATTGCTGTATCCGCTATCGACATAAGCGCCCCGCCGTGCGCAATTTTATACACATTTGTATGTTCATGCAGCACCTTCATTGAAAGCTGCACATTCCCTGACGCAATTTTATCAATATTGATATGCAGCAGCTGCACAAATGGATTATCCTCATAAAACGACATAATATACTGCTCTACTTTTTTATACATATTTTTATCTATCATTCTTTTAGCCCCTCATGCAGCACGCCTTTTACTCAAGACATCGCCCTTATAATAAATTCCTTATCAATTATATCATAAATTTGCCCGACACTCAGTCCATATGATATAATGCAGATGTTTGTTTCCTATGATTTTATAAGGAGGTTTTTCATGAACTACCCTATCTATTTATTTGATTTTGACTATACACTTGCCAACTCCGAAAAAGGCATCGTCGGCTGCTTTCAAATTGTACTTAATAAGAACGGTTACCCGACCGTTCCCGTCGAAGAAATCAAGCGTACCATTGGCATGCCGATGAAAGCGGCTCTTTCTGCACTTACCAGAGAAACCGCTGCACATATTCTTGAAGAGCTTCGCCGCAAATACAGTCTTGAAGCCGATAAAATTATGACAGAATCTACTTTTCTTTATCCCGAAACAATTCCGACGCTTACAAGAATCAAAGCAGACGGCAGTAAAATCGGCATCATTTCCACCAAAACACGTTCGCGTATCATGGAGACACTTGTGCTAACAAATCTTGATAAAGTTGTCGATCTTGTTCTCGGCATTGAAGATGTTTCTGAACCAAAACCATCACCCGAAGGCATATATAAAGCAATTAATATTTTTAACGGAACAAAAAACGATGTTCTCTATACAGGCGACAGCCTTATCGATGCCCATGCCGCTAAAAATGCTGCTGTCGACTTTGCTGCTGTCACAACAGGCACAACAACAGCAAATGAATTCATTGATCTGCCACATAAAAAAATTATGAAATCCCTTAATGAGCTGCTGTTAAAACTATAACAAAAAGGAGCAAGCATACAAAACAAATACGTATGCCTGCTCCTTTTTATTTGTCTTCCAAAGCATATGTATTGCGGCCTTTATTCTTTGCCTTATAAAGCGCGGCATCTGCTCTTTTATAGACTTCCTCGAAAATTTCGTCTTTTTTAACAAATGCAGCGCCCAGACTTACGGTTGCCTCACAAGCAATATTCTGCTCATTCTTTATTCTTGCCAGCATGCCACGGCAAGAGTTAATTTGTTCACAAAATTCTCCTACAAACTGTCTTGAAGGCACACTGCGCATATAAATGCAGAACTCATCCCCGCCAAGACGGCCGATGATATCCGTGCTGCGAACTGTGCGTTTTAAATTTCTCGCCAATGTCTGCAGAACCTTATCACCCACATGATGTCCCATCGTATCATTAATGCCCTTAAAATAATCAATATCAAGAATAATAAACGCATCATCATGATCTTGCTCACGCATTGTCATAGCTTCCTGCATAAGCTTCCGGCAGGTCTTTGCATTATATACACCCGTCATGCCATCCATCTGTGCTTTTATCTCAAGCTTTTTCCGTTCCTCAACTTCCTGACTGACATCAACAAACTTCCCTATAATAAACTCTACCGTTTTGTGACGATCATAGCAAAGCGTATTCATCGTTCTAAACTTTCCCAAACGACCATCCGACATAAACAGATCTATTCTATTATCTTTGCGATCCGCCCTAAGAGCGTTATCAATATACATAAGCGGCGATGTACTCTTCTGGCTGTTTTTTTTCTGTACGATCTTCCTATAATTATCAATCACCCGTGGCAGACCAAACATTTTCGCACATTGATTCGACAAGATCAGCCGATCCCGCTGCACATCATATTCAAAAACATATTCATTTGACAGCCCCGCCAGTTTAAAATACCTTTGTTGCTGCCGATAAAGCAATTTCTTCGTCTGATGAAATGCAATCACGCAAAAAGCAAAAACAACTACCATAATTGCAATGACCACCATAATACTCCCGCTGTAGCGCGCTAACACCATCCACAGTGTCAACTGCCCCGTTGCCGAGTCTATTGTGCTATCCGCTGCTGCACACATGCTATCCGCCACTAGCAACAGTCCAAAAAAAATCGCTATGATCCTATACATGAACAGGGGTCCCGTAAAAATCCGTTTCACTGAATCCACTCCTTAGCCTTCAATCAAGCTTCTTCCTATTATAGCATAAAAGCCCTAAATCAAAACAAAAAAAGCAGTAAAACTTGTTATTTCACCTAAAAGAAAAAACGACTGTCACAAATAAACAACTCCGCAACAATCGTTTCCATAAAAAAAACACTTACTTGATTTATTCTTTTGGTACAAGTATCCCATTTTGATAGGTAAGCAATAAATTATAAAGATCCGTAATTCGTTCCTGCATTTCTTTTCCTTCATCCGTTTCACCAATTGTCGTCCGGTAATTTTGCAGTTCGACCGTACGCGATACAGACTCAATATCCTTGTTTGCTTTAAGCGCTTCGCGAACATTTGCAAACGTCTGGTGCTCAAGCAGCCGCAGACCACGCGAATTTGATATAAGCGTATATCCGGCGATACCTGTTTTCTTCTGGTATGCCCGACAAAAACCACCATCGATAATAATAGCCTTACCATTTGCCTTTATTGGACTTTCGCCTGCCTTTACCTTTACCGGAACATGTCCATTAATAATATGACCGCGCTTTGGATCAAGGCCAAATTCCTTCAAAATCATTTCACAGACTGCTTCTTCGTTGCAATAATGAAAATATGCATCGGCTGGTTCCTTCCATGTCTCCGGCTCATCGAGAAGTGTACGCTCAAAGGTCTTAAACTCACGCCCGGAGAGGGGTGACTGTCGCCCGCACCAAAGATACCACATAAAGTCAAGCGAGTTATCATCATGATAGCAGTAGGCCTTCCGTGCACAGCGATCAGCAAAATCCATATAAGACTTACCCGCGTAAGTCTGTCCGGCAAAAACAATATCACGGAAACTGCCGTCTTCATTAAGTGGAATACAACCGTGATATAAAAGATTTTGATTATAACAAGTATATATGCTGCCCTTCTTATAGAGAAAATCCACATGACGGCGCAATGTCTCACTTTCCAGAAAAAACGACTTTAGTTCAGATACAATATTTTGTTCCTCCTCTGTAAGTGCATATGGATGTTTTGGATCGATCGTCGGAAAATAAGCATTGCCAAGCTCATAACGCTTGCCATTTATCGTAATATAACAGGAATCATAATCAATCTTATCAAGCAAAAGACGGCTTTCCATATGAAAATCCGAATTACGCCGAATGACTTGCCCCTCTAATTTAAACATAATAATAGAAATTGCCCGTAAAGATGCTTTTAGCGGATTTGCATCCGGATAACTTTTTGACGCAAAAAGCGAAAGCGGCCGCAGACTAATAGCATAACCTTTTTCAAGCACATCCATATTATTATAGGACAGGCTGTTACGGATAACAGCTGCAATGCAAGCTTCACTGCCACAAGCTGCCCCCATCCACAGAATATCATGGTTGCCCCACTGAATATCCAGTGAATGATGCTGCATAAGCATATCAATAATTGCATCCGGCCGCTTACCACGATCAAAAAAATCCCCAACAATATGAAGGTGATCAACCGCCAATCGCTTAATAAGCACCGTAAATGCCTCAACAAATTCCGCACCGCTGCCAATCTGAATAATCGTATCAAGAAGTTTTTTATGATAAAGCGACTGTGCCTTATCTGCCTCCGGATGCGTATTCATAAGCTCAATGATCACCGAGGTAAACCGCTCTGGCATAAAACCGTATACCTTCGCCGCCGGGTACTTATACGACAACAGTCGCGAAAGATCCAGCAGCCGCGTGAGCATTGTTCGATACCATTCTGGTGTATTTTTTCTCTGTGCTTCAATACGCTCAATTTTTTCTTTTGGATAATAGATAAGCGTACAAAATTCTGCCTTTTCTTCACGTGTAAGTCGATTTTCAAAAAGATACTCTACCTTTTCCGCAATAACACCCGAGCAATTATTTAGAATATGAAAAAACGACTCGTACTCTCCATGAAGATCACTCATAAAATGCTCAATACCTTTTGGCAGACTAAGTTCTGCCTGTAAATGGATAAGCTCTGCATACACGGCCTGACGTGTCGGATATTTTTCTGCGAGCAATTTCAAATACTTATACTTCCGCCCTTGTATCTGCTTATTCTGTTCCTGCATAGTCGCTATAGCATCCTTTCAATAAATAATTTTTATAAAATATATTTATTATCATAACACAAAATAAAGAACCTTGTAAAAAATTTATTTTTTCAGTTTATAGTATAATAAACCAAGCAATAAAATCGACGCACTCAAGCCCTAAATACAAACAAAAAGAACCAGAGCAGGCCGCTACCCATTCCAGTTCTTCTCGTTTATACTTCTATAACTTATGCTGCGACTTCTACAGGCGTTTCTATCAATGTTTCTGCTGGTACCGTTACAGCAAGATCTGCCTTTGGAGCCTTCTTTTTGATTTCAATTTCTTTTGCATCGCGAACATCCTGTGGAATTTCAACAGGCAGCACTTTATCAAAATCACTCATTTTAATATCTATTTTTATACGTACATCCTTCATGAATTTTTTTACGGATTCTTTCTGCTTTGGCTGCATTGCTGAAGCATCAACACCCGCCGCAACAGCATTTTGTACATTTTTAGAAAAATCAACAAAAGAAAAATCGCTGACATATTTCGTCGCTTTATCAACACGCATCGTATAGGAACAATCACCAAAAGCTTTAACACCTGCTTTAAAAGCCTTTTCTTCATCCTTCTGTTTCGCCGGGAACTTCACGATTTTGTCTACTTGATCACTAATTTTCCTACCGTCTATCGTAACTGTTATAAGTTTATAATCGGGTCCTTCTGCTGTAGTTTTGATATCCTTAATATTTTCCATAGCTGCCTTGCCTTGTTCGGCTGCTGTCTTTCCCGCATTTGGATTTACAAAAGGAGTTGTACTCTTGACCCATTTTTTATCTTGCATCATATACGTAACCATTGAGCTCTTTGTCTGTTCCAGATAGCACTGCATCGTAGTCGATATTTCTTTCCCAAGAAAATTCGTAAACGTTGTCGTCATATCATTTTTTGTGACCATTTCCGGCTGTAATGTGCCTTCGCTTTTCATTTCTATCTTACCATTTCCTGCCGAGGTATCGATCTCCATCGTTACATTCATCTTTGCTGTCTTAACACCTGCCATGGTTTCAAAAACACTCTGCACATAGTCCTTATCTGCTTGTGCTTGTGCTTGTGCTTGTGCTTGTGCTGCCATGCCAATTGATGCTGTCATAAGTATTCCCGTTGTCACAAGGCCTGCTATACCCTTACAAAAAAATCCCATATTCAAAACACTCCTCATATTATTTATTTAAAAGACCGTCGACAGTCGCAAAACAATTTCTTTATTCTGCATCACCTACACTACCTGCCATGTGCTCTACATTTTGTGAAATATTACGCAGAGACTGGCTTTGGGCTGAAATCTCCTGAATAAGGGCCGCCTGCTCTACATTTACTGCAGAAACCTGATTGATCTCTTCATTTATCTTTCCAATAGAGTCACGAATCTTCATAAGTGTTTCCGTAATCTGTTCTGCCGACTCTGCACTATTCACCGCCAGTTTGCGAACTTCCTCAGCAACAACACTAAATCCACGTCCCTGCTCACCAACACGAGCTGCTTCAATTGCTGCATTAAGTCCCAGCATATTTGTTTGTGATGCCACTGACTTAATAAAGGTAATGACCTTATCCGTCTGACCAACCTCTGTATAGGCTTTATCGGCAAGCGTCTTAAGACTGCTGCCGCTTGCCGCCAGCACAGATGCCTTATCCGAAATCATCTGTAAAGCTTTCGTAAGCCCATCTACAGACTCTGCTAATGTACTTGCTGTATTATGTAAAAGATCATGCTGTTCAAGCGATTGATGAATCGCCACTGCACCAATAACAATGCCATTTTCACGTAAAGGAATGCTTACCGCAACATAAGGAACGCCATAAACTTCCTTTTTTACATTAACAACCACACGACGCTCTTCTCTCATTGCCACAGCAACCGCAGAACCCGGTTTAATTGTCTCACCAACAACCACCTGACTGGCAATCTCATCAATTGAATTCGCCGCAATCCATTTTTCTCTATCTGCAACAACAATGCCGACCCTCTGTGTAAGCAGCTCCGGCAAAACAGGCGTAATCTGAACAAATGCCTGCAGTAAAGATAACTCCGCCATATCCACACATCCTTTATTATAATATCAAATCAACTGTGACCAATTAGCTTGTCTATCGACCCTTCTGCGAAATTTCCCGTCCTTTACGAGTATATTTCGTTATCACACAAAAGTTCTATTGTGTAATATTCGAGTTATAATCAATATCTCCCTGCAATGCCTGCTACTTTTTTAATATTTTTTTAATTTTTTTGCTATAAACAAAGAAAAGAGTATTGCATTTTATCACGCAACACTCTTTTCTCATTAATCAATAAAACTTGTTTTGATTATAAAGCTGCTTTATAAATTTCTACAATTTCAGAAATAGATGTGTCTCGCGGATTCCCAGGTGTGCAGGCATCTGCCATAGCTGATTCTGCAAGGAATTGGATATCTTTTTCCTTAACACCGACTGCAGAAAGCTTCTGTGGAATACCGACATCTGTACCCAATTTTTCAACCGCTGCAATCGCCGCATTACGATATTCTGCCTGACTCATCTTGTCGACCGCTTTGACCCCCATTGCTCGTGCAATTTCGCGATAACGTTCGCCTGTCGATTCTGCATTATACTTGAGAACCGGTGCCAGCAGCATCGCACATGCTTTGCCGTGTGGTGTATCATAAAGTGCACTCAGCGGATGCGCCATCGAGTGGACAATACCAAGCCCGACATTTGAAAAACCCATGCCTGCGATATACTGGCCAAGCGCCATATCTTCACGTCCTTTAGGACTTCCTTTGACTGATTCCCGCAAAGAACGCGAAATAACTTCAATAGCCTTGATATGCATCATATCTGTAAGCTCCCAGGCTCCTTTTGTGATATATCCTTCAATCGCATGAACAAGTGCATCCATACCTGTTGCTGCACAAAGACCTGCTGGCATTGATGCTGACATTTCCGAGTCAATGATTGCAACAACCGGAATATCGTGCGGATCCGCACAGACAAATTTGCGATGCTTTTCTTCATCCGTAATAACATAATTAATCGTTACCTCTGCAGCTGTACCTGATGTTGTCGATACCGCGATAATTGGCATTGCCTTGTTTTTCGTCTGTGCTGCACCCTCAAGACTGCACACATCGGCAAACTCCGGATTTGTCATAATAATCGCGATTGCCTTGCTTGTATCAATTGACGAGCCACCGCCAACAGCTACGAGAACATCTGCCTTACAATCTTTACAGAAAGCTACACCTTCCTGAACATTTTTTATAGTTGGGTTTGCTTTGATTTTATCATAAATCTTATAAGAGATCCCACTGTCATCTAAAAGCTTTGTAACCTTTGTTGCCACATTAAATCGGATCAAATCCTTATCTGTTACAAGCATGACATTTTTCAAACCGCGAGCCTGAACTTCTGTTACTATTTCTTTAATTGCGCCCGGTCCAAAATAAGACGTTTCATTCAATATGATTCTGTTTGACATACTACTTCCCCCTTATATTTGTTTTACCCCTTTATATGTACATTTTTTCACATAAGTTATAAGTAAATGCAGAAAAATCCACATAATAAAAGATAAATTCGCTTTGCAGTTCCAGTATATACCAACACATCAAAGATTTCAAGTGAATTTTTTGAATTTTTGATCAAAATCCGCAAGTTGCTTTTCATTTATATTCACAAAAACAAAGTGCATAAGTTTTTTTACTTATGCACTTCATCTTTATCTGCTATTCATTTTATTCGCCAGCTCCAACACATTTCTTAATAGTAGTGTCATTAAAAGTATTAATCATCTTAAAATCAACTGCTTTTCCTTCTGAACCCGTCAGACTGATATAATGTTTTGTTATTTCTTTTGCTTTGGCTTCAATATCGATAAGCAGCTGCAAATAATCATAGTTTGCTTTACCATCAAGTGCTTCTTTAGTAAAATCACGACAATAGTTAAAGATATCCGTACATACATTTACTTTATTGATTCCAGCAGCAACAGCTTCTCTGATGTTATCATCACCCGACCCGGAGCCGCCATGCAAAGCTAACGGAAGATTGGTTATCGCCCGTACCTTGCGAATGATATCAAAATTCAGCTTTGGTACAAATCCATCCGGATATTTACCATGTGCTGTACCGCATGCAATCGCCAGACAGTCTACCTCTGTCGCTTTAATAAAAGCAGCGGCATCTTCTGGTCTTGTGTACAAATCTTCTTTGCAGCCATCCATATCAGCAGCCTGACCAACATGACCAATTTCACCTTCTACGGCGACTCCCTGCAAATGTGACAAATCAACAACACGTTTTGTACGTTCAATATTTTCCTGCATTGGATATGCCGAAGCATCAATCATAACAGAAGAAAATCCATTGCGCAGAGCATGTACGATATATTCCCAGTCCCGTCCATGGTCAAGAATTAAAGCAACTGGCACATTTGTTTTATTCGCAAGCGTCTTTATCATCGGCACCATCATATCTGATGTTCCGTGCTTTGACATTTGCCCCTGTCCGAGCAAAATAATAAGCGGTGCCTGCAGCTCATCCGCCGCGGCAATTTCACCCCTTAACAGCTCCATATTTACAGCTGTACTTGCAATAACGCCATAATGTCTTTTAACTGCATCATCTAAAATATATTTAACTGTTGTATACATAATTTATATTCTCCTTTTCATACAATGCCTACCCTATTTTATTAAAAATTCATGTTGATATCTTTTTCAGATATAGCACCTTCAACAACTTCTTTCACGCTGCTATTATCCTTTAAATTTGGTTTTAATATCGATAGTACAGCGGCAGTTACAATCGTTCCAATTAAAAGTGCCAACATAAACAACAGCGGATTTCCCATAATCGGCACAACGAATATGCCTCCATGTGGTACGCTCGATGTGCAGTCCCACAGAACACTCAAACCGCTTGACACTGCCGAACCAAGCATCGTTGCCGGAATAACACGTAATGGATCTGCTAAAGCAAATGGTAAAACTCCTTCTGTAATAAAGCAAAGACCTAATGGAAATGCTGCCTTACCTGCTTCAATTTCTGTACGCGAAAACTTTTTTTCTTTCCAAATAAATACAGCCAGCGCAACACCAAGCGGCGGTGTCATACCACCAATAATTTTAGCTGCTGCTGCATTATAATACCCCTCAACCATCAATGCATTACAAAATAACGATGCAGTCTTATTGATTGGCCCGCCTAAATCAAACCCCATCATACCGCCAATCAGGGAACCCATAACAAATCTCGACCCCCCCTGCATCCCTTTCATAGCTGCAAGTATATTTTCCTGCATCCATGCAATCGGCATACCAATAAATAAATATAGAATCAATCCAACAAACAAGGTCGTAAGCAGCGGAATGAGCATTACTGGCAGCAGCCCCTGCATTGCTTTTGGTACTTTTAAATATTTTTTCAAAAACAATACCGTATAACCAACTAAAAACGCGGCGATGATCCCACCAATAAAACCCGCTTTGATCTGTACACAAATTGCACCGCATACAAGCCCTGGCGCAATACCAAGCCGATCCGCAATCGAGTAAGCAACATAGGCACAGATCATTGGTACAACAAGATTCATTCCTATACCGCCAATTGAGTTAATATACCACGGTATTGTCCCCTCCGCGTCTCCAACAAGCGGGCCACCCAGAACCTTTGCAATCGCCATACACAAACCACTGGCAACAACCAATGGAATCATATACGAAACCCCTGTTAAAAGATGTTTTTTTACTTCTGACCATACCACCATTTTTCCTTCCTCCTATCAACCGAGTTGAAGTTTTTGTTCAATTTTCTCTAATAACATATTGGGAGATTTTATCAGTGTTGAGGTCGCTACTTCTACAACTCGTTTTCCTTCAAATCGTTCTCTGCCTTTTATACCAATATCTGCCGCAATAATGACGACATCTGCATTTTTTACATCTTCTGCCGTCAGCTCGTCTTCAACACCAATCGTTCCCTGTGTTTCGATTTTTGCATGATGATGTCGTGCTTCTGCGGCTTTTACCAATTTTTCCTTTGCAATATACGTGTGTGCAATTCCTGCTGTACAAGCTGTAATCCCTACAATATTCATATCTCTCACCTTTCTTTTCTCATTACATTTTATTTGATAACAAGCGGATTATTTCCGCTTTATCGTCCGTTATAAGCAGTTTTTCCAGCGTCTCATCATCTGCTAAAGCAATTGCTACCTGCGACAACAGTTTTAAATGAACCGTTGTTTTATCCACATTTCTTACAGCAAACAAAATAATGACATGTACCGGCTTATCATCAAGAGATTCCCATTCCAAATTACACTTTGTTCTGCCAACGGCAATTGATGTAGTTTTTACAACATCTGATTTTCCATGTGGAATTGCAATGGCATTTCCCAGCCCGGTCTGACCTTCTGCTTCTCTCTTATACACATCCTGAATAAAAAGCTCGCCATCTGTAACATTACCTTCTTTACATAACAAGGTCGTAAGCTCTCTGAGTGCTTCATCCTTTGTACTTGCTTTCATATTTAAATCAATCAAATTTTCATTTAATATTTCTTCTATCTGCATAACTGTACACTCCCTGCCCTTATAAATTTTGTGATACCAATGCGTTTTTTACCTTTATTACATCAACCTCGCCAAAAACCGCACTTACTAAAACTGCAGGAACTTTTTGCTTTTCTAAATGAACGGTCGTTAAAATTAAATCAACTGTCTTCCAATCTCTAGCCTGATTGATTTTTACAGCAGATACAATATCAACAATTTCCCATTCCGGGAAAGTCCGCTTTACTCTGGCCCCCAATAAATGCGAGGTCCCAACTCCACTCGAACATACAATCAAAATTTTCTTATGATGCAGCTTATTTTCCAGCACAGTTTGAAAATATACGGCAATATAACCAATTTCATCCTGACTTAATTTTTTGAATTCAGGGAAAACATCCTGCTCTTCAATACAGGTCTGAACCGTTGCAAAGATCTCGGCAAATTCTTTTTTTATTTCTTCCAGTAATGGATTGTGAATTGCTATACCGTACTGAATTCGCTTGGTTAGCGGCTGAATATGCAGCAATAAGTTATTTTTTAAGGAAACATCTTCATTAAATGGTATTGCAACTTTTTCGGAAACTCTTTGTACCAGGTTTCCAATAAAGGCTTCCTCTTTTGATTCACTCATACTATCTTTTTGAAACTCAACTACCTTTTCATTTTTTATTCCGGATGAAATCAAATACTGATAAATATAAAAGGTTTCTATCACAGGAACATCGAGTTTTGTATATTCTGCTATTTTTTGCATGATTGTCTTTGCTATCGACAAGATCGCCGGGCTTTTGAACTCAATGCTTTTTTGATCGAACCGTTCAGAAATATCATTTTCTTTATAATGATTTAATCGCTTAATGAGTATAATCAAATGGGTAAATATATTGATATAATATGGTTCTCTGATATTCTCATCCAGCATTTCTTCTATATCTTTTAGCAGTTTTTCAATAAAAAAGATGTCCTCTTGTGAAAACTCTTTAAATAAGCCCGTGTACGTTTCTTTATTGATATGTGCATTTTCCTGAAAAAAATCGAATGAATATCCCAGCAGCTTCATCAAAGCTTTGCGGATGTTTACCTCGGTCCCTTCAATATAGGTTCCAATATGTGCCCGAATCAGCTTTAAATCATATTGCTTTACTTTTTTCTCTATATCGTTCAGATCATTTACAATGGAAGCATTGCTGACATAATAATACTCAGACAATCGGCTTATCGAGGTTTTTTTTGGTGTCTGCAATAATAACAGTACCATCAAATGACATCTTCTTTTTTCGCTGTCCATCCCAGCAAAATATTCATCTGCCATTTTCTTGCTATACGTATCGCTTACGGCATCCTTGTTGACATAATATCCCTTCCCGGGCTGCCTGCAAATAACCGACTTATCCATCTTCTTCGTTATTGACTGCAAATCTCTATATACTGTTTTATTTGATATATGCAGTATTTTTGCTATTTCTTCTGCCGAAACATAACGATCAGCTCTTATCAAAATCAACATAATCTCTTTTTCGCGATTAGATAAAGAACCCATTTTGATGCCCCCCTTGTCTATACGTATCTTATCAAATTTTAGAACATTCAAAAATACTAAATCGTGTCCAGAATATACAGACATTTGTGACTATGCAAATGCAGTATTTTTTTACAGCTTGTTTATTATACTAAATTTCCCAATATTCGTGAATCACAGATGAAAAATATACTTTTCCCGACAAAATAACTTTTTATCTGCGAAACAACAAAAACTGATTTCCGTATATACCCGGAAATCAGTTTCTTTTTATACTGCCTGTTATTCTTCAACTTCAATACAATTTTTTGCAATAAAATCACGATACCAATAAAAGCTCTTCTTCTTTTTTCGATTATATGTACCGTTTCCTAAATCATCAGCGTCTACGTAGATAAAGCCATAACGCTTCTCCATCTGTGATGTCGAAGCACTGACAATATCAATGCACCCCCAGGATGTATATCCCATACATTCTACACCCTCTTCGATTGCTAAAGCAATTTGCTCAAAATGACGCTTAAAATACGCAATACGATAGTCATCAGAGATACTTCCATCTCCAGCGACCTTATCATAAGCACCAATTCCATTTTCAACAATCCATAACGGTTTATGATAGCGATCATAGAGATCAATCATCGCAATTCGTAATCCTTTGGGATCTACCTGCCAGCCCCATTCACTGATGTCAAGGTATGGATTTTTTACCCCCGTAACAAGATTGCCTCCAACCTTCTCTCTTTTCTCTGCATGTATGCTCTGTACCATGGACATGTAGTAACTAAAAGAAAGAAAATCTGCCGTATACTGCTTTAAAATCTTTTCATCATCCGCAAGCATTTTGATTTTTATCTGTTTGCGGGCAAAATATTTCTTTAAATGAAGTGGATATTCCCCGAGCAGTTGTACATCTGTATAAACCGAATTGTTCCGGTTATCAGCCTGCGCCAGCAAAATATCATCTGGATTGCAAGTTTCCGGATACGTCAGCGTTTTCGTTACCATACAGCCGACCTGTGCACCAGGAATTATTTCATGACAGTACTTTGTTGCCAACGCAGCCGCAACAAACTGATGATGTACCGCTTGATAAATTGCCGCTTCTGCCTCTGCCTTATCTGCATATTTTTCTTCAATAACACCAACGGTTGTAAATGGATGACGAAACACACTATCAATCTCATTAAACGTAAGCCAGTATTTTACTAAATCTTTATAGCGCACAAAACAAACTTTTGCATAGCGCACAAAACAATCAACAAGTTCTCTTGCAACCCAGCCATCATATTGATTGACAAGATATAATGGCATTTCATAATGTGATAATGTAACCAGCGGTTCTATTCCCTGACGGCGAAGTTCCTTAAATACGTTTTCATAAAACTGCAGCCCTTTTTCATTTGGTTCTTTTTCAATGCCCTTCGGGAAAATACGCGGCCATGAAATGGATACACGCAATGTTTTAAAACCCATTTCTTTAAACAGCGCAATGTCTTCTTTATAGCGATGATAAAAATCAATGCCCCGGCGTTTGGGATAGTTCTTTGTATCCTTCGCCAGCATCGCGTCTTTTACATCCTTCGGGCTGACATGCCACTGACTTACATAGTCTTTTATATCAATTTCCGGTTTGTACATTGCCACATCAGCAACCGACATGCCTTTTCCATCAACATCCCATGCACCTTCTGCCTGATTTGCCGCAATTGCACCGCCCCATAAAAACTCTTTGGGAAATTCGACTGTTCTTTTCATAGCTCTAGTTCTCCTCACATTTCAGCTGCAAATCCATTCCATTGCTTGCAATAATTTGCTGATAGTAGAAATAACTTTCTTTTTTCTTTCTCGCACCTGTACCATTGCCGTTGTTATCACGATCAACATGAACAAAGCCATAGCGCTTTTGCATTTCTCCCGTACCAGCAGAGACAATATCGATCGGCCCCCACCAGGTATACCCCATAAGTTTGGTACCATCTTCAATCGCTTCCGCCATCATTTCAACATGTTCTTTTAAATATTTCATTCTCTCTTCATCGTGAAATTTCCCATCCGCTCCAAGCTTATCCATTGTTCCCAGCCCGTTTTCTACAATAAACAAAGGCTTATGATAACGGTCTGTCAACTCATTGCAAACATAGCGCAAACCAAGCGGATCAATGGGCCATCCCCACTTGTTTTCCTTCAGGTATGGATTTTTTTTACCAAGGAGCCCGCCTGTATTTCCTAGTATTTTCATACCATATTCATGCAAAGAAGAACGGTAATAACTAAAGCCAATATAATCACAGACGCCTCGCTGCAGCACGTCTTCATCTTCTGCTTCTGTCTGCAGCACAATCTGATTTTCTTTTGCAATCCGGGAAAAATATTGCGGATATTTTCCCTGAACTTGTATATCGCTGTAAAAAAGTGATCGGCGGCGCAGTTCATATGCGGAAAACACGTCTTCCGGACGACAGCTTGCCGGGTAAATCGGTGATAAAGAAAGCATACAACCGATTTTAAAATTCTTGTTAACTGCATGTCCTAAAAGTACTGCTTTCGCACTTGCCACGAGCATATGATGACTTGCCTGATAAATTTTTTGTAATTTTTTCGAATCATTTTCTTTCACAAAAATTCCTGCAGCAAGCAGTGGTAAGGTATGTGCATGATTGATTTCATTAAACGTCATCCAATACGTTACCTTATCCTTATAGCGATTAAAAATCACTGTACAATATCGTACATAAAAATCAACAAGCTTTCGGTTTTCCCAGCCGCCATATTTTTCTATCAAATAAAGCGGTGTCTCAAAATGTGAAATCGTAACTACAGGTTCCATACCATATCGATGCATTTCATCAAAAAGTGCATCATAAAACTTCAACCCGTCTTCGTTCGGCTCAAGCTCATCCCCCTGCGGAAATATACGGCTCCAGGCAATTGATGTACGAAAACACTTCATGCCAAGTCCTGCTAAAATTTTCAAATCCTCTTTATACGTATGATAAAAATCAATTGCTTCATGACTTGGATAATATTTTTTATCATCCATCATCAAAGAATCCAGCTGAAATCTGTTTTCTCCTACAGCTAAAACATCGGCTACACTCAAGCCTTTTCCATCAGACAGATAAGCTCCTTCTGCCTGATTTGCTGCAATAGCGCCACCCCATAAAAACCCTTCAGGAAATCTCATTTTCAAGCCTCCTTACGTTGCAGATGCATAACGATTTCATCTGCAGCAACCTGCTTATAAGGTGCTATATCTATTTTTTCATACTCCATACCATTTGTTACAATCATCATAGTGGTTGTATCATAGCCAGCGTCCTGAACCGCCTGCAAATCAACCTTAATAAGCGGCTGTCCTTTTTTCACGATATCATTTTCCTTTACCAGCATCGAAAAATATTTACCATTGAGCTCAACCGTATTAATCCCCACATGAATCAGTATTTCAATACCATTTGTTAAACGCATACCAACCGCATGTCCTGTTGGAAATGCCGTAACAATCATACCATCAGTTGGAGCGGTAATCTCACCTTTTTCCGGCAGAAAAGCAACACCTTCACCCATTGTTTTCTGCGAAAATGCAGGATCGGCAACCGCTGCAAGATCCATCGACTCTCCTGCAACGCAAGCATACAAAGAAACCTCATTTACAATCGCAGCATTCTTTTCTGCTTCTTCTTTAAACCCAAGAAAATACGTAAGGCCTGCCGACAAAACAAAAGCCAGACTAATTCCAATGACATAAATCATAAAAGTATCACCAAAAAACGCTGGTAATGTCGTAAGTGCCGGAAACACATAAACAATTGCTTTTGTTTGAAAAGCGCCCATAAGTCCTCCGGCAATCCCGCCAGCAATGGTCTGCGCAATAAGCGGCCGCTTAAATTTTACAGAAAGCCCATATACAATTGGTTCTGTGATCCCACCCAAAAGTGCCGGAATCATTGAAGAAATTGCCAGTGCTTTTGTCTTTTTACTCTTTGAATAAAGAAATACTCCTAATGCAACACCTGCACTGGCAAACGTGGCTGCAGCAATCATTGGACGTATTACGTCATAGCCAAAGCTCGCAAGGTTATTGATCATAATTGGAACAACACCCCAGTGGATTCCCATCATAACAAGATAGGTCCAGCCTGCACCAATAAGCACTCCCGTCAAAAGACCTGTTTTAGCACTGAGTAAATTTACGACATAACCAAGACCATTTCCTAAAGCAACACCAATTGGCCCTATAACAATAACGGCTAACGGCACCATAATTAAAAGCGCAGCCATTGACAGCGCAAAAATCTCAATATTTCTTGGAACAATTTTTCGCAGCATTTTTTCTACATAGCCATAGACCCAAATCGTTAAAATTGCCGGAATTACAGTTCCTGCATACCCCATAAGAACCACGGGTATTCCCATAAAATCAACAATATCACCATTTGCTTTCATAAGCTTTGTAAAGTTCGGTTCCATCAATGCACCGACAATAGCAACCGCAATAAATGGATTGACTTTAAATGTCTTTGCTGAACTATATGCTAAAAAAATCGGTAAAAAATAGAACACACTGTTTCCCGCGGCACTTAAAATTGTATACGTACTGCTGGTTTTATCCATAAGTGAATACGTTGTACAAATAACTAAGATCGCTTTTATCATACCAGCACCAGCCAGTGCTGTAATAATCGGATTAAAAATAGATGACATCGTATTAAACATCCGCGTCAGCATATTTCCTGTAGGTTTTTCTTCCTTCTCATCCATATTGCCTTCTTGTTTAATTTCCGGATATAGCTTACTCACGGTATCAAAAACATCTGTTACCTCATTACCAATAACCACCTGAAACTGTCCATTTCCTTCTACAACCGACAACACACCCTCAAGATTGCTGATCTCTTTCTTATTTGCTTTTGACACATCTTTTAGACGAAACCGCAGACGTGTCACACAATGAAATAAACTGTTTATGTTTTCCGTTCCACCAACCTTTGTAACAACATCTCTTGCAAGCTGTTCATAGTTTTTCTGAGCCATATTCATTTCCTCCCAGCATTTATTATTAATGTACTAAGATTATAACATTTCAAAATTTTTACCTTTTTATTTTCGTTTTTTGGAAACTTTTCGATTTTAAGCAAAAAAAATGATATAATTATAGTTTATATCATTTTTTCATATTGCTGCTATTCCATTTTTCCCGGTATTGATTTGTTATAAGATCGGTTGCGATCTGAAATAAAATTTGATGTGTTTGCACTACAGATGCATGTTCCATACAAATGCAGGTATTTACATAAGGGTGCTTTTCCATTTCTTTATTTCCTGTAATAATTACAATTTTTGCCTTTGTCTGGCGAAAAATATTTTTATGAATATAGGGTTTTATAAGTTGATATTTCTTTATATAATCCCCCGAATTGCTAAAGATAATAATTAGCGTATCTTCTCCGGCTTTTTTTATAAACTCATATTGCCTGGCTTCATCAATATATGAAATAATATATTTTTGATTATAGGCTAATTTCATTTGAAAATCCTGTGCCGCCGATTCCGAATACATAATACCAAATGCAGCAACCTTCTTATAGACGAACAGGTCATCAGCAACCTCATTAATTTTTTCCATATTAATACATTTCTTTGCCAACACCAAATCATTGATAATAATATCAATGTATTCTTCTTTCGTATGATTCTTCATATACCCTAAAATATTATCGTTATAGTTCAACCGATTCGAATGACGATCACTCCAATATGCAGCCGCAATCTTCATCTCCGCAAAATCTTCATATCCTATAGATCTTGCAAACTTGGATATCGTAGACTTAGAAACAAAACATATACCAGCTAACTTTGTAATTGTAAAATTTTGTATTACAGCAAAATTCTCAAGCAAAGTCGCTGCAACATGATAATACGTGGAAGATTCCTTAGCACTATTCAAAATCGTCAATAAACGCATCAATAGTCCCATTCTATTATTCCTCCTTTAAAGTTTGCCAATGGTACACTGAACCGTTTCTATCGGATGTTGCTGCCTGTTTCATTTCCAGGCATACTTCTCTTTATTACCATACATACGGCTATCAGCCTCCCGCAGAAGGGTTTCCCCATCTGTCGATGTCTGTGGATAGATTGCACAGCCAATGCTGACAGAAATCTCAATATAAATATCGCCTTCAAAAATAAACATACGTTTACTTTCCTTTTCGATACTTTCCATGCGCTGCTTCCATCCACCATCTTTTTCTTCCTCGACAATAGCGACAAATTCATCACCGCCAATGCGAAAAAGCTGGTCCTCTTCTTTCAGACATTGCTTTATGCGCTGTGCTGCTGCCTTGATGAGCCGGTCTCCTATATCATGTCCATATGTATCATTTACTTCCTTAAATCCGTCTAAATCCATATAGCACAGCAAAAAATGACGATGCAGATCCCGGCAGTGTTTTTCCAGTACATCCATAAAAGCATAACGGCTGCTCAACTTTGTAAGTGGGTCCGTGACTGCCATAACACGCAGGACTTCTCTTTTCTCATAAAGCTTTAAGAACATCACAACAACCGTTGTCAATAAAAAAGCAATAACAATACATAACAAAACCTGCCCGGCAATGCGCCCATAAGAAATCCATCCTGCCGTCGGTGCCGTTTCCAATATCCACTTTCCATTTGGTATATTCATCGTATATGCGATTGGCTTTTCCCCTACAGCATTTTCCGAATGAGCAACCACTGCATTGCCTTCTGCTCTTGTATTAATGCTCTTTATATCATAAGAATAACCAAGATCTGCCAACTGTGTCAGATTTGCTTTTTCCAGGATATCTGCAAGCCTTACCACAACAATGGAGTATCCCCAAAAATCAAAAGTTTCTTTTTTATTATGAATATAGATTGGCTGCCTGCCTTCCAATCCTAAATCTCCTTGTGGCAATTTAAATGGCCCGGATAAAGTCAATTCACTTGTATTTTGCGCTAAAAGCGCACTTTTCTCTATATCAGGATAAGCCATCTGCGATGCCGCTACATCTTTCGGATACACATTTGATACCGCTCCATGCGGGGCCAGTTGAATACAAACAACAGCGGGATCCTCCGCAAGATCTGCGGCTGCCCGATCAAACCAGCTTTGATCCATTGGCTGCAGCTTAACCAAAGTTTCCAGTGTCTTTGGTTTTTGCATCATAGTATCTAAAGCATATTCTATACGATGTGCATAGGCTTGCGTAACATATTGAAGATGTGCTCTCTCCTCTTTATATTTCATCATTTCTACACAAAACAATACAACCAGCATTGCGAGCAACGAACTTATAAATACATACAACATTAATTTTATTTTTTTCGTTGTTCGGCTCATATAAAAACCTCCTCCGGCTTTCAATCCTGCAATTAACTTTTCCGCCGTTGCTTTTCCTCATACATCTTTTCATCTGCAAAGCGAAGCAGTTCTTCAGTATTCTTTGCATCTGCCGGATACAGCACGTACCCTACACTAACAGCAATATGAAGCTCCATTGCCGGAAAGACAAAGGGCTGTCGTATCGTTTCTTCGATATGACGAATTATGCCACAACGCGATTCATCTGTTCCCGGATCTTCGATATAGGCAACAAACTCATCGCCGCCAATACGAAAAAGCATATCCTGCGGTTTCAGGCTTTTCATCAAGCGCTTTGCACAGACCTGCAGCAACAGATCACCAGTATCATGACCATAAGTATCATTTACTTCCTTGAACTTATCCAGATCCATATAGCATATGAGAAACGGTTTTTCCGGATTTTTGCAATACTGCTGCATCTGTTCTTTAAATTTACGACGATTAAACAGCCCTGTCAATGTATCTGTCATTGATAAGCGATGCAGCATTTCCTTTTCTTCCTGAAAGTCTTTCAAAACAACTGCCAGTATTGCTAAAAGCAAGCTGACAAAAGTTCCGACCAACAGGTCCATCAGTAAATAACTCCAATCAATCCAGCTCCCCTTCGGGGTGATCGACAATATCCATTTCGTATCATCCAGCATAAACTCAGCCCGCTCCGGTTGCGGCAAAAGCGAGCTTGCCGACATTGCCAGCAATTTTTTCTCCCCTGTAGCTCCATCAATCTTTTCGATTGTATAAACAAAGCCTTGATCTTCCAGTGCCGACAAATCCATTTTTTTCAAAGCTTCCTGCCAGGAAAAAACAAGCATCGTAAATCCCCAAAAATTATTTTTTCCCTGTGCATCCTTTAAATAAATTGGCCGCACTGCAACAAGGCTTTGATCTTTCCCCTTTGATCCCTCGGGCCCGACCATAATCATATTACCCGTGTTCTGCGCATGTCTTGCCGCATCACTCCATTTGCTGTTATTTAAAAAATCAACACCACGAAAATCCTCGCCAGTACTGCTCTCATAGCTGTCTGCCGGATAAAAAAACTGTCCAATCCCTTTTGGCGCCAGCTGAATACTTTTTACAACATCGGGTTCATAAAGATTACCGGCAAACTCCTTGAAATTATCTGCACGTCCATTTTGCTTCACCACAATCATTTCCACAATCTGCGTTCTGCGAACAATTGACTCCATCACATGCTGCATTTTTCTGGCCTCTTCCGAGACAATAAACTGTGCCGTGTTTCGTCCTTTATCATAGCGGGAAACCGTCAGACAATAAACAATCGACAGTGAAATCAGCAATGCTGCTAAACCAACCCCCCCCGCAAGTTTTCTGTTTTTTTTAAAAGACAGGCTTGTCACTGGTTTTATTCTGATCATAGCTTTTCGTTCCTTCCCCATTTTTCCAAAAAAAAAGACAACCGCCGAAGCGACTGCCTCTTTTACATGTATTTGTTATTCTGTATAGGCAGGAAAGATTCCTGCCCTTTGCAACTTTTCTTTGACCCGGCTGACATTTTCCGTACTTGCCGGAGGAATACCCTCCAGTCGATACTCCAGGCCAAGTTCTTCCCATTTATAGACACCCATAACATGATATGGCAAAAGATCAACTTTAAGTTCGCGTGCCTTGACTGAACGGAGCAAATCAATAAGCAGCGTGATCTCACTTTCTGTATCACTTACACCCGGGATTACAACATACCTGAGTGTAACAGACTTGCGGCTTGCAATATAGCGCAAATTCCGCAAAATATCTTCATTGGAATCCACCAGTGTAAGGTATTTATGAAGGCGCGCACTTGCCGCCTTGAGTGAAAAAAGCACATGATCTGTATAAGGCAGCACCTGCAGCAGGGCTTCCGCCCTACAGTAGCCTGCTGTATCAAGTGTCGTAGAAATACCATCCGCCTGGCAAATACGAAAAACTTCTGCAACAAACTCCGGCTGCAAAAGCGGCTCACCACCACTGACAGTGATTCCTCCGCCTGATGTCTCGTAGAAACCGCGATATTCATTAACATCCTTCAGTACATCCGCACTATCAATCGTCTTTATCCCCTGCCCCCAGGTATCCGGATTGTGGCAAAACGCACAACCCAGACCACAGCCGGCAAGAAAAAGCACATAACGAATACCCGCACCATCAACCGTGCCAAAGGTTTCCTTCGAATGATAATAACCCTTCATATACTTACTCACATCCTTTATCAGCCTTTTTTATATTAGACGGCTTCGTAGAATGTACGACTGATAACCTCAAGCTGGTGTGCACGATCAAGCTTAATAAAGTTAACAGCATAGCCTGAGACGCGAATCGTAAGCTGCGGATAGTTTTCCGGATGCTTCATGGCATCTTCAAGCACAGAACGATCCAGAACGTTAATATTAATATGGTGTGCCATATAACCAGAGTAGCCATCCAGCATCGCTGCGAGATTATTCACGCGGATATCGTCTGTCTTGCCAAGGGCTCCCGGCACGATGGAAAAAGTGTAAGAAATCCCGTCACGACAGTCATCATAAGCGATATTTGCAATCGACTTCATGGCTGCAAGTGCACCAGAAGTATCCCGCCCATGCATAGGATTTGCTCCTGGCGCAAGCGGTTCACCAATCTTACGGCCGTCCGGTGTTGTACCCGTCTTCTGTCCATACATGACATTTGACGTAATTGTAAGAATCGACAGCGTATGCGTTGCACCACGATAGGCCGGATGCTTGCGAAGCTCCGTAATAAATTCGTGTGTAATTTCCTTAGCGAGATAGTCGACACGCGGATCATTATTACCATATTTCGGAAAATCACCTTCTACAATGAAATCGGTTGCAACACCCGCTTCATTGCGAACTGGCTTTACTTTTGCATATTTAATTGCACTCAAAGAGTCAATCGCTACGGAAAGTCCCGCAACGCCAAAAGCCATGAGACGCTCGATTTTGCTATCATGCAAGGCCATCTGACCAGCTTCATAAGCATGACGGTCATGGGAATAATGAATAACGTTCATTGTATTGACATAGAGTCCGGCAAGCCATGCAAGCACCTGTGAGTACTTTTTGCGAACATCTGCATAATCAAGAATATCTTCTGTCGGCAACGGCATCTGCGGTGCCAGCTGCTTGTTCGTCTTTTCATCCCTGCCGCCATTAATTGCAAGCAAAAGCGACTTGGCGAGATTAGCCCGTGCGCCAAAGAACTGCATCATTTTGCCGAGCTTCATTGCTGATACACAGCACGTAATCCCATAATCATCACCATACGCCGGACGCATAACCTCATCATTTTCATACTGGATTGCGCTTGTCTTTACGGATACCTTTGCTGCAAACCGCTTGAAATTTTCCGGCAGCCTTTTCGACCAGAGCACCGTCATATTAGGTTCCGGTGCCGGACCAAGATTGTAAAGCGTATGCAGCATACGATAAGAGTTCTTCGTAACAAGCGAACGACCATCTTCGCCAATACCACCGATAGATTCCGTGACCCAGATCGGATCACCGGCAAAAAGCTCATTGTACTGCGGAGTACGCAGCATGCGAACAAGACGCAGCTTAATGACAAACTGATCTATGATTTCCTGAACACCCTCTTCTGTAAGCGTTCCCTTCGCCAGATCACGATTGCTATAGATGTCAAGGAACGTTGATACCCGGCCAATAGACATTGCTGCTCCATTCTGTTCTTTTACCGAAGCAAGATAGCCAAAGTAAATCCACTGAACAGCTTCTTTCATATCCTTCGCTGGCTGGCTAATATCAAATCCATAGCTTGCTGCCATTTGCTTGAGATCTTTGAGTGCTTTGATCTGCTGAGCGACCTCATCACGATCACGAACCGTTTCTTCAAACATCGGTGATCCGAATAGTTCCTCCTTATCCTGCTGCTTTTGCTTGATAAGAGCATCCAGACCATACAGTGCAATACGACGGTAATCGCCAATAATACGACCGCGGCCATAGGAATCCGGCAGCCCCGTCAAAAGTCCAAGCGAACGTGCCTTACGCATTTCCGGTGTGTATAAGGAAAACACAACATCGTTATGCGTCTTTACATGCTTCGAATAAATTTCCGTAATTTCATCGCTAAGTTTGTAACCATACTCTTCACAAGCCTGCTCCGCCATGCGCAGTCCGCCATTTACGATAACACCACGCGTTAAAGGCTGCTCTGTCTGCAGTCCGAAAATAACTTCGTTCTCTTTATCAATATACCCCGGCCTATGCGATATCGTTGTCGATACGACTTCTGTATCCACATCAAGTACTCCGCCCTTATCATTTTCCCGAGTGAGCAGTTCTCTGCACTTTTCCCATACGGCCTTCGTGCGATTCGTCGGCTCCACGAGAAAAGCGTCATCTCCATCATATGGAACATAGTTTTTCTGAATAAACTCCCGTACATCAATTTCGCCCTGCCAGTTCCCACTTTTAAACCCCTGCCAATTTTCATTCATGCTGCATCCTCCTCAAAACTATAAACATCATTTGTTTTTGAAAAACACATTTTACCAGAAAACGACAAAAAGCCGCCTGAGCAAATGTATTTCTGCCCAGGCGGCCGGCTTTGAGCGATACAGTCCCCTGTGGTGACCCACAATTTCCGCCAGTCCTGTATCTGCTTTGTTATTCAATTAATAAACTGCTACACGCTTCCGCTTGTAACTGCTTTATGCTTACAACGTAATTATATGTGAGCATCCTCTGCTTGTCAACGTACAAAATTTTCCTTTTGCCAATTATTTTTCTCTCATCCCCATGAATTTTTGTTTTTTTACTATATCTTTACTTAAAAGCAAAAAAAGACTTAACGATATCGAATTTCATCTTTACTATATACATGGTATAATAAACGAAGTTTAGTCTGTTTGTTCGTTCTTTTCCACGATGGCTTTTGCCATTTTCTCAAATTTCGGACGCGGCAGCATGACAAAGCGCCCGCAGCCCTTGCATTTTATACCAAAATCCATACCCGTACGAAGAATTTCCCAGAGATCACTCCCGCAAGGATGCTGCTTTTTCATTTTGACAATATCTCCAACATCATATTGTATTCTATCCATCTGTTATTCACCCGCCTCAATATTTTTGTCTATTTCTATTTTAGTACAAAACAGGGCACGATGTATAGAACAATCTATCATTTTATGAGGTGCAGTTATGAAAGTATCCGTTTTACAAATGCAAATAATTCTTGGCGATTTCAGCGCCAATACAGCTACCCTTTATTCTATGTTCGAAGATGCCATGTCAAAGCGTCCTGATGTTGTTCTTTTGCCTGAGCTTTGGAATGTTGGCTTTTATCCAAAACCTGTCATAAATTATGCTGACTCCGATGGAATTGAAACACGCAAACTGCTTGGCAGTCTTGCCAGTAAATATCAGGTCAATATTGTCGGCGGCTCTATTGCCAACCGTATTGGCGAGCATGTCTACAATACAAACTATATCTTTGACCGAACAGGTACACTTATTTCAACCTACCACAAAACACATCTTTTTTCTCCGTCAGGTGAAAAAGAAGACTTCACGCCGGGAGACACAACACACACCTATACACTTGATGGTGTAAAGTGTGCTTCTGTCATTTGCTACGACCTGCGCTTTCCTGAGCTTGTCCGCAAGCTTGCACTTGATGATATCGCTATTCTTTTTGTTCCCGCAGCCTGGCCAATCGAACGACTTATGCACTGGCAGACACTTACCCGGGCCCGCGCCATTGAAAACCAGCTTTTTATCGTTGCCGCCAATGGGTCTGGTATTCTTGACAATACTTTTCATCTTGGCGGTCACTCCGTCATTTTCGATCCCTGGGGCGAGATTCTTAGCAGTGCCAATGCAGATAAGACGATTCTTCATGCAAATCTCAAGCTTGCCATCCGCAGCCAGATTCGTAACTCCATCAATGTCTTTGGCGACCGAAGACCTGAACTATATACATAAGACAAATAAACCTGCCTCGATTTCTTCGAGACAGGTTTATCTATACCCTATCAGATTACCACTCCATCTAAATTAACGAAAGCAGTGTTCTTTTTATTATCCTATATTTTATTATCCTGTATTTTTTTATAATGTATATTGCTTTGGTGGATTGCCCATAAAGTCAGCAAGAACGGCTTTCGCATCTGCCAGATAAAACACTTCAAAAATTGGATTATCTGCTGTCTTGTAAAGCTTTTTCACAAGAGGAATTTCTTCAATACAAGCCTTTTTTACTTCCATTTGATTGACAAAAGTCGCTTTGCCATTCAGACGAATCCACGCGTATTGAGGGCTGGACACAGATACTTCTATATACGGATTTTTCTGCATATCCTTGTAGACATCTTTCTGATTATTCGTACAGAACCAGAGTTTCCGCTCCCGCTCCAGTGCAAACATAAACGGACGGCACTTTGCCTTTCCATCACGACCAACCGTAGCTAAAAACTGTACAGGATTTTCCTGCAAAAATGTAACAACTTCTTTCATTTTTATACCTTCTTTTTATCATACTTTTCCGGTGCGCACCAATCTCTTTACATCCTTATTATAGCTACTGTCCGCTGCAAAAAAAAGTACGCACTTTAAAGTGGTATAGTTCCCTTGAGAATACTATTCGTAAGCATCAAGCGCTGCTGTCTTTATCAAATACATATATTGATTTCACTGCATATGCTGTTTTTCAATTTACAATACTACATTATTTAATCAAAAATTTCGATAAAACTATATAATAAAAATCACCAGATAACTCAAAAACCCTATACTGCCAAACAACCAAAAAGCAACAGCAAAGCCCTGCCATTTTTTTGGAACACCAAAATTACAAGAATCACCTAAAAAGCCGCGACGTGTAAAAACATTAGATTTTGTTCTTTTTCTAAACCACGCGGTCTTACGTTCATCCCCCAAAATCTTAGCCGTTATATATATAATCAATAAAGCATTTACAAAAGACAGTATAATCCTCACAGCCTGTTCTGACTCTGTCATGATGATGCCACCTTTCTCCTTACATTTACAAACCTTTTGTATCCAGACATTTATTCGGTAACAATCGTTGTATTTGATTCATAAATGCATCACCAACTTTAAATAAAACCGCATTTTTTTTGCCATCAATGCAAAAAACCACAATACGAACAGCATGCTTATCGCCTGAACAATAATGATAGCGATAACACGAAATACCCGTACGATAAAAGAACCGCCTTATATAGTGATCAGAATAAACTTCAACAGCACCCAATGGAACTGTATATTGCCGTGAAAATCCTAAAATTTTGCTATGAATCCGCAAATCTTTATCCGTTAAAACATACGTATATGAAATGCCATACCGCCAAACCAGCAGACCGGAAAACAAGAAGATATAGGCTACTGCTGCTAAATTTAAATGACTGCCAAAAGCTGCTTTCACTACAAACCCCGACCATATGAGGAGCCCAAGAACTGCCAGCCACATCCAGATCAATTTTTCTTTACTATACCCGGATTCTTCTACATATTGATTCATGATTTCACCACCTGTGTTAACTTTGTTTAAATATCAATGCGAGGTAAATTTCAATTTACCCCGCATCTCTTATTATCTTATCTTATTTAGGGAAAAATGGCCATACCATCGGAATAATAATAATGGATACAATAAAGCAGACAAAAACTAAACCCGACCCTGCTTTTACATAATCCATAAACTTATAATTTCCAGGTCCCAATACCAGTGTGTTCGGCGGTGTACCAACAGGTGTTGCAAACGCACAGGAAGCAGCAACCGCAATCGCCATAAGCACGGCATGAGGACTTGCACCTAAGCTTTGCGCAATTGAAATACCAATAGGGGCAAGCAGTGCTGTTGATGCCGTATTGGACATAAACTGTGTTAATCCACACGAAAGAGCAAACAATACCGACGTCACCATCAACGGACTTGGATTGCCGCCCAAAATACTGACGACCTGATCTGCGATCAATTTACCGGCACCACTTTTATCCATAGCCATAGCAATCGGCATCATACCAGCAAACAGAAAAATCGTTACCCAGTCAATCCCCGTATAGGCTTGTTTTTCACTCAGGCATTTTGTGAGTACCAATATAATCGCGCCTGTAATTGCTGCAACTTGCAAAGGGAACTGAGGAAGATCAAGTGCCATTGCAATAACAACACCGATCAGTGTAACTGCTGTAATCCACATTTTTGATGGATCCGAAGTTCCTGCTTTTGCCTCCTCAGCAGCTTCTGCGTCAATCTCTATATCCGCAGACACTTCAGCCTTTGGTAAAAGATATTTTCCGATAAACAGCATATATAAAATACCTGCAATTGTAAGCGGGATACCAATCCAGGCAAATTCAAAAAATCCAAAGGACTCAAACCCGGCCGCTTTTAAAGACCCTGCAGCAATAATGTTTGGTGGCGTTCCAACTAACGTAATGATGCCGCCTAAGCCAGCTCCAAAGGCCAAAGGCATCAATTGACGTGATGCTGGTATCTTCGCCACCGAACAAATCCCAATGATAACCGGCATTAACGCCGCTGTCGTTCCTGTATTGGAAGATACGGATGAAATGAGTGCTGCAATAATCATCGTTCCAGCCATTAACCCATTTTCACTTTTTCCGGCAATACGCACAACTGTTTCGCCTAGTTTCTGGGCAAGCCCCGTATGAAACATCGAAGCTCCGATTACAAACATACCAGCAAATAAAACAACAGTTGAATTTGATAACCCTGAAAAAACTTCTTTCATCGGAATGATTCCAAGCATTCCTAAAACAATGGCGCCTCCCATAGCAGTTATTGCCAAAGGGATAATCTCCGTAACAAAAAGCAACGCTACAACGCCTAAAACAATTAAAGTAATGACAGCAGGTGACATAGAATTTACCTCCTTTTACTAAATTTAAAAATAATCATTTTAACATTGCCAGCATTGTACCAGCTGCAACTGCTGTACCAATAACACCAGCTACATTGGGTCCCATTGCATGCATGAGAAGGTAGTTGCCCGGATTTGCTTTTTGACCAACGATCTGACTAACACGAGCTGCCATCGGAACAGCGGATACTCCGGCCGAACCAATCAGCGGATTGACTTTGCCGCCCGATAAATAGCACTGGAGTTTGCCAAGCAACACCCCACTCGCGGTACCAACAATAAAGGCAAATAACCCAAGAACTATAATTTCAATTGTTTTCAAGTTTAGAAAACTTTCTGCTGACATGGTAAGTCCCGTACCCGTCGCCAAGAAAATCGTAACAATATTAATTAATGAATTTTGTGCGGTATCAGATAAACGATCTGTCACACCCGATTCACGGAATAAGTTTCCCAGCATGAGCATACCCATAAGAGATGCGATTGGTGGAAGTAAAAGACTGATAACAATTGTTGTCATTACCGGAAAAACAAGTTTTTCAAATTTCGAAACCGGACGCAGCTGGTCCATAACAATTTCACGTTCTTTTTTCGTTGTCAAAAGTTTCATTACCGGTGGCTGAATCAAGGGAACTAATGACATGTACGAATATGCTGCCACAGCAATTGCTCCCAGAAGATGCGGTGCCAGTTTAATCGTAAGGTAGATTGCTGTCGGACCATCGGCGCCGCCGATAATTCCAATGGCAGCAGCTTCCTGCACATTAAACCCTAACAGCATAGCCCCAATTAAACAAGCAAACACTCCAAACTGAGCACCTGCTCCCAGCAATAACGTTGAAGGATTTGCAATAAGCGGTCCAAAATCCGTCATCGCACCAACACCAAGAAAAATCAATGGTGGGAATATTTCATTATTGATTCCATACATAATAGCTTGCATTACTCCGGGATCTTCGATAAAACCAGTCTTAGGAAAATTTGCTAATATACAGCCAAAAGCAATTGGCGATAACAACAAGGGTTCAAACCCTTTGCCAAAAGCTAAATACAGCAACCCCAAACCAACCAAAATCATAATTGCATTGCCGCCAGTAAAGCCAGTAAAACCACTATCAGCCCAGACTGCCTGCAGCGCTACTGAAAAAGCACTAAGTACCTCCATCTTATTCCCCTCCTTACATTTTTTACTTATTCCATTACAATTAGAACATCACCCGTACTGACTGCCTGTCCAACTGTCGCATTAATTTCTATTACCTTGCCATCTGTCGGCGCCATAATTTCATTTGCCATTTTCATCGCTTCTAATATGGCTAAAACATCCCCGCTTTTAACAACTTGTCCTACGGTTGCACTGACTGATAAAATCTTCCCTGGCATAGGTGCCTTAATTGGTTTAGCACCCGCCGGAACTGCTATTGCTTTTTTTACGGGAGCTGAAGCCTTCAGCACTGGTGTACTGCTTACTGCCACGGCTGCAGCTGTGGGGGTTGATACTTGTCTTGCTGAAGAAGCGCCTACTTTTTCAACTTCTACTTCATGTGTCACACCATCTAACGTTATTTTGAATTTTTCCATTTGATATTCCTCCTAAAATAAACTTTTCCTTACTTTTTTAAAACATGCTCTTTCTGTTTTGAACGGATTCCATACGGCCTGCCTGCATCCATACTTTATTTGCCATCGGACGAATCGAAATGATTTGCGACGGCTTATATCCGTACGCTGCAATTGCCGCTGCAATCAATATAAAGGTTTCTTCATCTGTTTTAGCTGCTGGTTCCATATCTGTGCCAGCCAGTGCAGCTATACTGGTTTCGTCAATCACTGCATTTTTTTTTTGTGCCAGTGCTTCCTGCTCCGCCTTATGATTTCTTGTTGGATCTATAATATAAATCAGACGAACAAGTAAGCTCAATCCCCACAGCACTGCAAATACAACCGTCATATTAATCATCATAATTATGATTGGATTCGTTGTTACTGGTTGATCCATATTTCTCACCTCATTTTAATAATTACTTTTATCCTTACAACCCTCGAAAAATCATAAAGGAATATTGCCATGGCGCTTTGCCGGCCGTCCTTCACGTTTTAAAGCGAGCATATTGAAAGCGTTAATCAATATGGGTCTTGTTTCTTTTGGTTCAATCACCATATCAACAAAACCGCGTTTGGCTGCTTGATAAGGTGTAGCAAAATTCTGTACATATTCTTTTGTTTTTTCCGCTATATCCGGGTCTTTTTTAAAGATGATATTTGCTGCACCAGCAGGTCCCATTACAGCGATTTCAGCCGTCGGCCAGGCAATAACCTGATCAGCACCTAAATCCCGTGAACACATCGCTAAATAAGAACCGCCATAGGCCTTACGTACGACCACGGTAACTTTAGGAACAGACGCTTCTGAATACGCATACAATAATTTTGCCCCATGACGGATAATACCGCCAAACTCTTGATTCGTTCCCGGCAGAAATCCCGGGACATCCACAAAATTACAGATCGAAATGTTGAATGCATCACAAAAACGAATAAATCGGGAAGCTTTATCTGAGGCATTGATATCTAATGATCCTGCCATTACTTTTGGCTGATTTGCTATAATACCGATAGTCTGACCATCCAACCGGGCAAATGCTGTAATGATATTGGGTGCATAATAAGGCTGTACTTCATAATAATCTCCAATATCAACAACCTTCGCGATAATTTCTTTCATGTCATACGCCTGGTTTGAGCTGTCCGGAATAATTGTATTCAGTGATTCTTCCACGCGTAATGGATCATCGCCCGTATCCATTACCGGAGGATTTTCTAAATTATTACTTGGTAAAAAGCTAAGAAGTCTGCGAATCTGCTGCAAACAATCCTCATCGTTTGCAGCAACAAAATGAGCAACTCCCGACTGAGAATTATGTGACATTGCCCCACCCAGCTCTTCTGCACTAACTTCTTCGCCTGTAACTGCCTTAATCACCTGTGGTCCTGTAATAAACATTTGGCTGGTATTATGAACCATATAAACAAAATCTGTCAAAGCCGGTGAATACACCGCCCCGCCTGCACAAGGCCCCATAATTGCCGATATCTGTGGGATCACACCCGAAGCCAACGTGTTTCTGTAAAAGATTTTTCCATAACCCGATAGAGCATCTACGGCTTCCTGGATCCGAGCTCCACCTGAATCGTTTATACCAATAACAGGTGCACCCATTTTCATTGCCATATCAAGTACCTTGCAAATTTTTGCCGCATGCATTTCACCTAACGATCCACCAACCACCGTAAAATCCTGTGCATATACATAAACCAGCCGTCCCTCAACGGTCCCATAACCAGTTACAACGCCTTCCCCTGGTATCTCTTTCTTTTCCATGCCAAAATTTGTACAGCGATGCGTGACAAATCGATCCAATTCAACAAACGAATTTGTGTCCATAAGTTTTTCAATCCGTTCACGTGCTGTCAATTTTCCGGCATCATGTTGTTTTTGAATTTTTTTTGCTCCACCACCCATTATTATTTTTTCTGTTCTTTCCTGCATCTCTTTTATCTTATTCAATGTTTCACCCAAGTCTTGCACCTCCAATAATTTAGAATTAGTACCCCGCGCTTACCAAACTATTGTTATCGTCTATCAATCGCTCTCCTTTGAAAATCAATTAACGTACCTTTAAAATAACGTTTTATTTAGAATATGTCTATATTTTATGAGTTTTTAAACTATTTTGTAACTAAAGTTATTGTAAATAAAAAGTAACGCTGTCAAATGAAACCTTTTTTATAGAAAGGTTTCATTTGACAGCGTTGGTTTTTACACAAATAGAATCGTATTCCTTTTTAAAAATAACGAACAATAATTTGGCTTCCCAGACCCGTAGCACGATATTTATATACCGGCCTGCCAATTGTTCCATAAATAAGTTCCAGCTTTAAAACAGCAATTTCTTTCATGAATTCCAAGTACTTACGCATTGAGACACGTGATATTCCGACCTGCATTGCCAT
>JBAYAD010000002.1:0-38705 GCA_041669965.1 Selenomonadaceae bacterium | reverse complement strand
TCCTTGATCATACACGAAGTCATTCCGACAGTAGCTATACCTATAAACAAAAGAAAAATCACACCGTACATGATTATTTTATTTCTTTTTGACATTGCCATAATTGCCACCTCCATGCTGTTTACTCTATTATACTGCTAAGCATTAAGATATGACAAGGACAAAAGTCATAAGAAAAGACCGTCTATTTCCAAACGATCCACTTTATATTATTTAGTTACTGAAATATGGAGTCCACTTGCGATAAGGCACATTGCCATTTGATTCAAACTCACGCCTTCACGCTTTGCACTCATGGCTAAATTTTTATGCAAACTTTTAGGCAATCTGAGATTAAATTTACCACTAAAATCATCATCACGAGCTGGTTCAGGAATATCCATCCCATCCTCCAAAGCAGTTTCAATCCAACATTTTTTTGCATCTTCTAGCATACCTAATAACTCAATTTTTGTTTCTGCCTGAGTAATACATATTTTTTCATCATAAATCTCCTTTGTCAATTGCATATTTTACGATCTATTGATGTGTTTATTATATATTATGATACTATAATTACAACCTATTGTTCTTTCGCTTTGGCATTGAAAAAAGTGACAAAAACTGAAAAAGATTTTTTATAACCAAACTCTGCACATAAAAAAACAGCCATGAGCCTATGCACAGCACAGACTATAATTTAAAGCAAATCCTTTATAGCTTTCTATATTAGCTCAATTAATTTTATAATGAATCAATTTTTTCCTGCCGAAAGGGTTTGCTGTTTCTTTGTTGAATACTGTTTGTAATAAATAATATTACTTATTGAAACTTTTAAAGGAGTGAACTATATGGCGATTAAAATTATGATTGTTGACGATTCTCCATTTTCGCGAACACTTATTGCTGAAACGCTGACGGATGGCGGCTATGAAGTCGTTGGCGAAGCAGATTCCCTGGAAATGGCGCTTGAAACCTATACTAAAGTCAAACCCGATATTGTCACGATGGATATTGCCATGCCTGATGCCGATGGCTTTGAAATAAGCCGGGCTCTTTTGCGACAAGACGCTAAAGCTAAAATCATTTTATCCAGTTCCATGAAAGATGACGAAACCGAACTTGAGGCAAAACGCATTGGTATTTGTGGCTATGTACAAAAGCCGGTAGAAGCGGACACTTTATTTGCGATTATCCATAAAGTGCTATCACCGGATACTCTTTTTCAGGAATTGTTAGCGCGAGGTCTGGATACGTTCAAAGAGGCTTTATCGCAAAACATCACGCGAATGGCAAAAACAAACGTAACTTTTCTTGAAAATACTGAAATCGAAGATCCCTATTTATCGAAAGGCATCACTGCAGTTCTTGGTGTTATCGGTCAATATAGCGGAACGATGGTTTTAGATGTATCCTTTCCGGTTGCCGAAAAGATTGCCGAAACGATTTTATATCGGCCAGCTAAAAATCCGGAAGAAGTACTCGCTATGGTTTCAGAGCTTGCTAATATTATTGGTGGAATTGCCTGTTCTATGTTAAATAAAAAAGAAAAAGCTCTTGGACTTCGTGTATCACCTCCAAGTCTGTTTCATGGAAATTCAGCGGAACTTGTAAGTCCCAGTGTTAAAATACAAAAAGCCTTAGCCGAAACAGAGTATGGAGAAATTTTCTTAGGTATTGGTTTTAAAAAGGGGTCAACGTTATGGATGTAACTCTAATTAATCCATTTCTGGCAGCATTTACAGAAATACTGCCACAAATAGGATTTCAACAGGTAGAAAAAGACAAGGTCTCTCTCGTTGGTTCAACGTTTTCTTATAATGGGGTTTTACTTAACATTGCCATGGTTGGATCTATTAAAGGTGTGGTTTTAATTGGTATGAGTTCTGCTGAAGCCAAAAGATTTGCTTCGAAAATGATGATGGGTATGCCCGTAAATGAGTTTGATAAAATAGCCCAAAGTGCTATCTCTGAAATGGGAAATATGGTTTGCGCAAATGCTTGTACACAATTCAGCAAACTTGAAATCAACGGATTGGACATTTCTCCTCCGACCCTTATGATGGGCCAAGGACAAGTTACACTTCCCGTTCCACAAGCGATTGTCATTGATTTTAACTGTGATGATATTGCGATTAAGGTATATGTTGGACTCTCTTAATGTTCTATGCACTTAAAAAACCTCATAAAATCTAAAAGAAGCGGCTTCAAGCAAGATTTTATCTTGTCTGAAGCCGCTTCTTTAAAATAAAGTTTTATGGATTGTTATACCAATTCATTCAATAAGCATCATCTTTTGGGTTGAATTCAGCGGCCTCAACCCAATCATTCACATGATTGAGCATTTCAATAAGATCCTCAATTACATGAACATGTTTTGTTTCCTCTAAAATCAAACGATCACAAATATCTTTTTCTTCCGCCACAGCGACTTTTACTTTCAAATCCTTATAAAGTTCAACACTTTGCTGTTCCTTTATAAGAGCCGCCTGATAGACATCAACCTGTTCCTTTTTCCATTGAGCCAGCCATTCGGGCGATTTTTCCTTAAGTTCATCAGGAAAAGCAAAAACATTGGGCAAATTGCGTACAGGTTCTGGCGTAAACGTATAGTGTCCTTCATCTCTCGCCGCTTTAATGATATCATAATGACTTTTTTCGGCCTTTGCTAAGTCTAAGAAAACAACTTCTAAATCTTTGTATCCGGCATTTTTAGCCAGCTTCGTATAATAAGTTTCTCCATCGAGCTCCATTTGAAGTGCATAAGCAAAAATATCCATGTAAATTTCCCTCCACTTTCTATTATTATATTTTTAAAAATCATGGTTGTCTTTATTGATACTATTTCCCAATTATAAAATATGAAAAATCTCCATATACTTGGTTTTTTCATATATATAAGCCCAACATAATTTTTCCAGCTCGAATACAATTCGCTATAAAAATTAAGAATCTTTTTTTTCCCATAACAGCACAACTTATTTCTTTACGTTTCAGGAAATGAATTGTGCTGCCGACTCGTCAAGCAACCAAATCAGGCGACCTGTTTGCGGTTGAATCCCCTGTGCCGGATAAATCAGTTCATCCGCCGCAGGCTGCAAAATCCGTTTTACCATTTCCGACTTTTCTTTTCCCGTTACCACAAAACATACAAGCGCCGCGTGATTTAAGACAGGAAATGTCAGCGTGATCCGTTCCGGCCCCAGCGCTCTTGTTTTAGATGGAACAACCCATCGCTTCTCTTCTTTCAGTGCATTCGATCCGGGAAACAAAGATGCTGTATGTCCATCCAGGCCCATTCCCAATAAAACCAGATCGATTTCGGGCCACTCCTCCGCAAAGAACTGTTTTAAAGTTTCTTCATACTGCTCTGCTGATTGTTCCACAGTTTCAGCAAACGGAATTGGAAAAATATTTTTTTTAGGTATTGGTACATACTGCAGCAAGCTCTCTCTTGCCATTTTTTGATTACTCTGCTCATCCTCAGCAGGAACAAAACGTTCATCGCCCCAAAAAATAAAAATTTTATCCCACTCTAATTTTTCATGCCATTCTTTTTTCGCAATCTCTTGAAAAAGACGCCGTGGTGTTGCCCCACCGGACAACGCCACCGAAAAACGTCCCTTTGCCAAAATTGCTTTTTGCGATTCTTCCACAAACAAGTTGGCTCCAGCTATACATAGTTCATTCATCGTTTGATAAATTTTATTCAATAAAACGACCCCCTTATTTTGGTTCAAAAGAAATTGGTAAAAGCCAGGTGCGCCGATCTTGTGCAACTAAACTCTCTGCTTCCGGCGGCCCCCATTGTCCTGCTTGATAATTAGGGAAATTAAGATCCGTATTTTCACTCCACACTTCTAAGACAGGGTCAATTACGCCCCAGGCCGCTTCGACCTGATCCGCTCGCATAAACAATCCCGGATCATTTCGCATAATATCAACAAGCAACGTTTCATAAGCATCCGGAGAAGCCTGATGAAACACGTCTTTATAACAATAACTCATATCAACCGGCTTCAATTTCATGCCCATGCCAGGCTCCTTTGCCTGTGTACGAAGAACTACGCCTTCATTTGGTTCAATTTGCAGTACCAAGCGATTTGCCTGAAAAACCTGCGTATTTAAATGAGCAAAAGGATGGTGTGGAACAGGCCGAAATTGCAATGAAATCTCTGAAACACGCCCCGGCATACACTTACCTGTCCGCAGGTAAAAAGGAACGCCCTGCCAACGCCAGTTATCGACAAATAATTTCAAAGCAGCAAATGTTTCTGTATTAGAGTTCCGGTCTACATCTTTTTCATTACGATAAGCAGGCACCTGTTTACCATCAATCCAACCTTGTCCATATTGACCCCGAACAGCAACAGCAGGAACATCCGCCTTATTTATCGTGCGGATTGCATGTATGACATCTACCTTTTTATTGCGAATCTGATCTGCTGTAAATGCCGTAGGTGCTTCCATAGCAATGAGACACAACAGCTGCATTAAGTGATTTTGTATCATATCCCGCAGTGCACCAGCTGAATCATAATAACGTCCGCGGCGGCCAATACCAATTTTTTCCGATACTGTGATTTGGACATGATCAATAAAATTTCGATTCCAAATCGGTTCCCACATTGCATTGCCAAACCGAAAAGCCAAAATGTTCTGCACCGTTTCTTTGCCTAAATAATGATCGATGCGATAAATTTGTTTTTCTTCAAAAACCTGCAATAAACGCTGGTTCAAGGCTTTAGCAGATCGCAAATCATGACCAAATGGTTTTTCAATGACAATACGGTAACGGATATCTCCCTTCAACTCTGGAAAGCATCCCAGCTGATCAATCACAACTGTAAATAGATTCGGTGGTGTTGCCATATAAAAAACGATATTAGGTGGTATTTCCCAATCAGTATTGCCAAGTTTCGTCAGTCGCTCATATAAGGTTGGATCATCATAATTGGATTGTATATAATGGATATGCTCTGCAAAAGAATCCCATTCTTCCTTTTTAGCAGAACCACGCCTTGAATATTGATCCACACCCTGATGAAAACGTTCCCGAACCATTTCATCCTGCAGAGAACTTCTGGCTACACCGACAATTTCATACTGTTCCGGTAATAAACCGTCCAGATGCAAATTATATAAAGCAGGAATTACTTTACGCGCTGATAAATCACCAGAAGCTCCAAACAAAACAATAATAACCGGTTCCATTTGGAAAGATTTATTCATAAAAATTGCTCCTTTAATTTCCCATAGTATGTATCTCTTTATTAATTGATAACAGTTATTATATAGTTTTATTTTAACACTTTTCATTTTTTATGCAAGAACAATTTAGAAATTCACTTTCTATGGATTATAAAAAGGCCCCGATCATTCGGAGCCTTGATGTTTGCTATAGTTTCCCCTTTTATACTGTCTCTATATCCATAGCAGAAACTGCAGCAGTACCCCCGACGCAAAAAACAACTGCGATTTTTTGTGAATACTTGCATTCCTTTGCCTGTAAGTTCTATACTTTCCTCTACAAATAATATTTTACATTTTCTTATTATAGATTACTTCTATAATAAGAAAATTGCAAGTATTTCTTTTTTTAATTTCTTACCTGTAAAATTTTTTCTCAACAAAAAAACACTTCATCTCAAAAATCTTTTTATCCTACTAATAAAAACAATCCCGTCTCAGGAAAATTCAGGTAAATTTCATCGCCAATACAGCCGGATTCCTGCCAATTTTCCTTGGGAAACTCAACACGCAAAGGACTAGAATTCTCTGTATATTTTACCATAAGAACAAAACTAAACATATCTTCAACGCGCTGAACAACCTCAAAAGCAAATGTGTTTACTGCCAGCGAATCATCGACAACTTTTATATCATGTGAGCGAATGCCAACATATTCAGGTACCTTTACTGCCTCTTTTAGTAAAGGTACCTGCAAGATGATACCCCATTCAATTGCTTCAATCGTTACCCCATCGATAATACGAATGCGCGAATGATTCTTACATCCCGTAAGCTTCGATGCTGCAAGACTCTGCGGTGCATGAAATACGTCGTTCTTACTGCTCACGCACTCAATTTGACCTTGTGCAAGCACTGCAATCTTGTCGCAAAAACGATAAACTTCATCACGATTGTGCGAAACAAAAAGCACAGTTTTCTGATAATCCTGCAAAACACGAGCAAGTTCATTTTCCACCTGCCACTTGAGGTAGCTGTCGAGGGCCGAGAACGGCTCATCAAGCATGAGTATCTCAGGTTCCGAAGCAAAAATACGGGCAAGTGCCACACGCTGCTGCTGCCCACCCGAAAGTTCACGCGGATAGCGAGTCTCAAGCTTTTTTAGATAAAACATTTTTATGTAGCGATCAATACACACTTTTTTATTCTTTGTCTTAATACCTGCCGCAATGTTTTCCTCTACCGTCATATGTGGGAAAAGCGCATAGTTCTGAAAAAGATACCCAACATTACGCGCTTGCGGTGATAAATTGATTTTCTGCACCGAGTCGAAAAGCACACGACCATTAAGCACAATACGGCCGCAATCCGGCATCTCAATACCAGCAATACATTTAAGTGTCATACTTTTGCCACAGCCTGAGCTTCCCAGCACGCCAAGAACCTCATTTTCACCTGTTTCAAACTTCACATTCAGGCAAAAATCCTGTCGTCTCAGTCTTATATCAACAAATAAACTCATCTCAATGACCTTCTCCCCACTAAATTTTTCTGGCGATTCGTCCAGTAGTTCATAAGGATCATTATGACAAGTGACAGTAGGATAATAACAAATGCCCAGATAAAAGCCGTATCACGATCACCCGATTGCACCGCTGAGTAAATCGCTGTTGACATCGTCTGCGTCTTCCCAGGAATATTACCTGCAAGCATAATTGTCGCACCGAACTCACCTAGCGCCCGAGCAAACGCCAGAATTGCTCCGGCCGCAATCCCCGGCCATGAAAGAGCAATAATAATTTTCCAAAAGATACCTTCCTCACTCATTCCCAGCGTTCGCGCCGCATATACATAATTCTTATCGACCTGCTCAAAAGCACCGCGCGCTGTCCGATACATAAGCGGAAAAGCAACAACAGTCGCAGCAATGACGGTTGCTTCCCAAGAAAACACAACCTGAATATCAACCTGCTGCAAAAGCTGACCAATATAACTGTTCTTTCCCAGTAAAAGCAACAAAAAAAATCCGACAACCGTTGGCGGCAAAACAAGCGGCAGCGTAAGAACTCCGTCAAGAAATCCCTGCCATTGCTGCCGTCCACGAATATATCTGGCTGCGTAAAGGCCCAGAAAAAAAGTAATCGTGGTAGCCAGCAGTGCTGTTTTTATTGATATGAACAACGGCGATAGATCCATGTTTTGCCTCCATTTTTCTTTACTTGACTTATTTTACCTTAAACCCATATTTTTCAAAAAGTGCTTTAATTTCCGGTGTTGAAAGGAAGTCCACAAAATCTTTTGCATCTTTTTCATTCTTCGTTGCCTTGATCACTGCTGCCGGGTAGATGACCGGTTTATGGCTGGAAGCTGGTGTCGTCATGAGTATCTTAACATTTTTTGAAATTGCTGCATCTGTTGCATAGACAATGCCACAGTCGACTTCACCGTTTTCAACCCAGGCAAGAACCTGACGTACATCAGCACCATAAACCGCCTTGGCTTTTACTTGGTCAAGCAGATTTACAGACTTGAATACTTCTTCTGCATACTGTCCGACCGGCACCCCCTTCGGTTCGCCAAGTGCGATTTTTTTCACCTTGTCAGTTGCAATTTCTTCAATGGATGCAAGCTCCAATTTGCTGTCTTTCGGCACAATGACAACTACACCATTTTCCAAAAGATCCTTACGCGTATCCTTTAGGATTAAATCTTTCTTTTCCAACGCATTCATCTGCTTCTGTGCTGCTGAAATGAATACATCAGCCGGTGCACCTTCCTCTATCTGTGACTGTAATGCCCCCGAACTGCCAAAATTATAAGTAATCTTCATACCAGGATGTGCCGCTTCATACTTCGTACCGATTTCTTTCATGACATCGGTAAGACTTGCTGCCGCTGAAATGCAAAGCTCTGCACTTTCTTTTACCGAAGCATCTTTCTTTTCTGTCTCTTTTGTCTGCTGCCCGCCACAGCCTGTAAATGCGATTAAAGATACACCTAATGTTAAGATTGCTGTCCATCTGCATACACTTTTTTTCATGTTGTTACCTCCTAAATTTTATCTTGCACATTCACTTGTTTCACCGCGCAATATTCTAAGTCCATGGTCGAGTGTTGGTAAAATAAATTCAAGACACTCCGTCACGGCCTTCGGGCTGCCCGGCAGATTGACAATAAGGCTCTGTCTGCGAATACCTGCAACAGCACGTGTCAGCATCGCCCGTTTTGTAATTTGCATGCTAAGCGATCGCATTGCCTCTGGTATTCCAGGACATTGCCGCTCAACAATTGCAAGTGTAGCCTCTGGTGTACAATCACGCGGTGAAAATCCGGTACCACCCGTCGTCAATATAAGTGCTACATCTTCATTGGTCAGTTCAATCATCTTTGCTGAAAGCTGTGCCATATCGTCCGGCAAAACAGTCCGGCTGAAAACCACATAGCCCGCTGCCCTGAGCAGCGCCTCTACCGTCTTTCCGCTGACATCCTCGCGTTTTCCGCAGGACCCTTTATCACTCGCTGTAATAACTGCTGCTGTAAACATATATCTATTCCTCCACGATATAAAGATTATCCCCGACTTTGATCTCGCCTTCGTTTATAACTCTTGCAAAAATGCCTTCACGCGGCATAATGCAATCACCAACCATAGTGAAAATTTCGCAGTTCGAGTGACATTTTTTCCCGATCTGTGTTACTTCCAATTCGACCTCACTGCACTTCAGCTTTGTTCCAATTGGCAATGTCTTAAAATCAATGCCTTCGACGAGTAAATTTTCACCGAAAGCCCCATCAGCGACATTTGCTCCCCTCGCACGAAACTCTTCAACCTTTTCAAACGACAGCAAGCTTACCTGTCGATGCCAATCACCCGCATGCGCATCACCGCTCATGCCATGATTTGCTTTGAAAAATCCTTTCCCAACATTTTCTTTTTTCGTGCCACGCGCATCACTGCGACATACAGCTATAACTTTCCCCATATTTTCTGCTCCCTTTCTCAACCGCCAATCTGAAACATTCTGCGTCCATCCTGCGTACCATCCGGATCAGCTTCACTAAAATGATGCTCCTGCGGCTTTTGATAAATACTTTTTTCGATTACTTTTTTCAGAGCTTCATCACTTACATTGCTGCGAAGAATACTTTTCAAGTCAATCCCATTATTGTATTGCAGACATAGCTTCAGAAATCCATTTGCTGTAAGGCGCACACGATTGCATTCCTGACAAAACTTGTGCTGCAGCGCAGCAATAAAGCCAATTTTTCCCTTGAAACCCGGCAATGTAAAATAACGTGCCGGCCCGTTGCCAACCTTTGTTTTACATGGCACAAGTTTTCCATATGCCGCCTGCAATCGCTTCATGAGCTCATCACTTGGTATGCTTGTATACTTCGTCCCGAAGCCAATCGGCATGAGCTCAATAAAACGAACTGCAATGGCCTCTGTCTTTGCCAGCTGTGCTAATGCGAGTATCTGATCACCATTTATTTCTTCCATGGCTACACAGTTAATCTTAATATTAGTATAATTCAGAAGCAGCAGTTGATTAATACCTGCAAGTACGCTCGCCAACTCATTGCGCCGCGTAATCTCAGCAAACGCATTTTCCTGTAATGTATCGAGGCTCACATTAATGCCATTCACGCCTGCCGCAATAAGTGGTTCGGCCATCTTCTCAAGTAAGACGCCGTTTGTCGTAATTGTCACCTGCTCAATACCATCAAGGTGCTTGATTTCACGTACAAGATTGCAAAATCCAAGGCGTACCAACGGTTCACCACCCGTCAGCTTAATCTTCGTAATACCCAACTGCACAAAAAGACGACAAAGACGCAGGATTTCCTCATAAGATAATATATCTTTACAACCGATCTGTTCAATACCTTCTTCCGGCATGCAATACCTGCAGCGCAGATTGCAGCGATCCGTTACTGCTATTCGTATATAGTCTATTTTACGTCCATATTGATCCAGCATTGCTTCTCACGATCCTTTCGGATTTACAAAGATACCACTTTTACCACCAGATTTCTCAGCAAGATGAATATCCTGTAGTTCCATACTCTTATCAAGCGCCTTGCACATATCGTAAATCGTCAGAAGTGCCGTACTTACTGAGGTCAGCGCTTCCATCTCAACACCGGTCTGCCCGTTGACTTTTACCATCGCAATGGCTTCTACAGCTGATATTTCCGGCAGCATGTTAAAATCCACACTACATTTCGTAATCATAAGTGGATGGCACATTGGTATAAGATTACTTGTGTGCTTTGCCGCCATGATACCCGCAATACGTGCCACACCGAGCACATCACCTTTCTTTATTGTCCCAGCGACAATCGCCTCATATACTTCTTTATTTACAATAATTTTCCCCTTGGCAACTGCCACGCGGCTCGTCATGTTTTTCCCGCTGACATCGACCATAACAGCATTGCCTTTTTCATCAAAATGTGTCAATCCATTTTCCATTATTCTACACCCGTGCTTTCACAATATCTGTTTTCACTCTGTTTACCAGTATTGATAACAATAATGCTGCCTGTCACACCCATCGAATCGTCTGCGGTCCCATCCTTAGCAGCAAAGCACGATTGACCACGGATCAATTCCCTTTGCCAAAACTGCAGTCCGGATAGCGGCAAACCTCACAGTCCAAGCAGAGTCCACCATGTCCAAGTGCTGTAAGCTCGTGCTTTTTAATTCGCTCACCCGCAATAATACGCGGCAAAATAAGATCAAATACCGTTGTCTGCGCATACATGACACACCCGGGAAGTCCCATGATCGGTACAATATTTTTATGCTTTTCATCTTTATAGTAGGCCAGTAAAAACATCGCACCCGGTAACACCGGCACACCATAGGTTACAATTTCCGCCCCCGTTGCTTTAATGGCTGCTGGTGTTCTATCGTCCGGATCAACACTCATACCGCCAGTACAAATGATGATATCCATTCCTTCGTCCAGCAATTCACCGATCTTTGCAGTGATATGCTGTGGTACATCATCGCTAACACGCTGTGCATTTATTGTCAGACCATAATTTTCTAGTTTCCCCAGAATCACCGGTGTAAATGTATCAACAATTCTTTTATTGTAGACTTCGTTGCCTGTTATAACTACACCAATCTTATTCTTTTTATATGGTAATAGCTGCAAAAGCGGCCTGTCATCTGCAATATCTTGTGCTTTCTTTAACTTTTCTTCCTTAATAACGAGAGGAATAACACGCATACCGGCAAGCTTATCACCCGCTTTCACTGGTGTATTATTGTGACGTGTAGCAATGATGATTTCATCGATATCATTGATTGCATTCAGACGTTCAATATCAACCTTCAGTACACCAGCGCAGGCCGCCATGAGCTCGATTTTGCCTTCCTTGACCATAGTCGGCAACATATGATCATTCTGACAAATTTTTTGCAGGAGCTCGGCAGCTTCATTTTCATGCAGCAAACCTGCCGTCTTTTTCCAAACATAGATATGATCCTTTCCCAGCGAAAGCAATACAGAAACATCCTCCGCTGTAATAATATGACCCTTATGAAAGCGCGCCTCTTTCGTCACGCCCCTGATAATCTGCGTAATATCATGGCAAAGCACATGCCCGACTGCGTCTATTGTATCCATTACTTCCATTTCATTTCCCCCTAAATAAAAAAACTGTTTTCTCCACAATTGTGTATAGAAAACAGTCTCTGAGCAAACATCATTGTTTGCAAAACTTTTCTGCTTCCCAATTCTGGAAGGCAATGCCGTTTCCCACATTCCCCCGCGAATAATCGACAGATTATTCAGGCATAGCATCACAGTCAGAATCCTTATGTGCTTTTGCTTGGAGTTATATTCAATTTTCATTTATTCGCCCAGCATATTTATCATAATTCATTGTATCATACACTTACTTATTTTGTCTGTGCTAAACAAGTTTTTTAAGTAATTTATATTCTGCTATACAAAAACTTTCTTCTCAAGAAACTTCTTCGATTTTATTTTTACCTAGAGTAAAGAGGCTTCGGTCACCCGGAGCCTCTTTACTCTACGTATTTTTTTTCTTTCGTACATATTTTATTGCTTCCGTCCCGGCTTTAGCTCCTTCATAAACGGCCTTACAAACTTGCAGCATGCCGCCGGTACAGTCACCAGCAGCAAATACACCAGGTACATTCGTCGCCATATTGGAATCGATGATAATTTTATTTTTTTCAGTGAATATACCAATTTTTTTGGCAAGATCCGCACTACCAGCAATTCCGCAGGCAATAAATATCCCCTGAAGTTCTACCAGCGTCCCATCCTCAAAGCGCACACCATCAACACGTTCTCCGCCCATAATCGCACTGATTTTCATCGTATGAATACAAACCTCGGGGGGAAACTCCACCGTAAGCGGCTCGCCATTTGTCAGTAAATCGACCTTCCCCACAACGGGCAGCAGTTCCTTTACCTCATGTAGTGCATAAGCACCAGCACCGACTACCGCGACCTTTTTTTTACGATAAAAAAATGCATCACAGACTGCACAATAGCTTACACCCTTACCTTCATATACTTCAAGTCCCATAATCGGCGGTGTAACACGAGACGCTCCCGTTGCAATGATGATGCTGTCCGCCGGATAGTCTCCCTGATCCGTATTTACAACAAGCTGGTCCGTAAAGCCAAATCCAACGACCTGCGCTTTAACCATTACTGCACCAACAGTCTCTGCGCCCTTAATACCAGCACTTTCCAGTGCCTCTCCTGAAATCCCCTGTGAAAAGCCATAGTAATTCTCTATTTTCTCTGCCTTTTTTAAGGCACCACTTCCCATATAAATTACTGTCGTATGAATACTCGCCCGCGCTGCATAAAGTGCTGCGGATATCCCTGCCGGCCCGGCTCCCACAATGACTATATTTGCCATAAAACCGCCCCCCTTACAGACATATTTTACCACACATTACAAAAATATCTATAGCTTATTCGGTAAGGTAATTTAAAAATATGACTACCCGACAATAACAAAAACCCTACCACAATCTGCAGTAGAGTTTTGTTATCTTATTTTTTCACAGGCTCTGTTCTGTACGCTCGATAATATCATTTTGCGTCTGACGTGAAAGCACGTTGAAAAAAGCCGAGTAACCAGCAACACGAACAATAAGATCACCATGCTTATCCGGGTTTTTCTGCGCATCGATAAGTGTTTCACGCGCAACAACATTATACTGTACATGAAAGCCTTTAAGACGATTGAAAAATGTACGAATCAGCATAATAAGCTTTATGCGATTTTCTTCTTTTGCAAGCAGCTGCGGTGTCATTTTCTGGTTTAGGAGCACACCACCTGTAATCTTCGAAGTCGGAAGCTTTGCCACTGTCTTGAATACGGCCGTTGGCCCTTTCCTGTCCATACCATGCGAAGGTGAGCAGCCTTCCGCAAGTGGATCGTGAGCATTTCTGCCATCCGGTGTTGCCATTGTACTGGCACCCTGCGGAACATTTGCTGAAATTGAAGACGTTCCCGCATAATAACAACCACCGATCGGCCCACGACCATAGCGCGTATTATGATAGTGACTGAGCTCATCAATATAAACCTCATACGCCTCACGGATAAGCAAATCAACGTAGTCATCATCATTACCATATTTGGGTGCAGCCAAAAGCATCTGCTGAATCTTTTTACCCTTTTCGCCTTCATAGTTGTTAAGAAGTGCCTCCCAAAGTTCTTGCGGCGTAAAGGCTTTATCTTCAAAAACACACTTTTTGATACCAGCCATTGCATCCCCAAGATTTGCGATGCCAACCTGAAGCCCACTGATAAAATCGTAGACGGCTCCGCCTTCTTTTAGCGAAAGACCACGTTCAATGCAGTCATCCGTAAGGGCAGAACAAAGAACGTCCATCGTGCTTTCTTCCTGTGTCATATCACAACAAGCATCAATCGTCACACATTGACGGCAAAACTCGCGCACAATTTTATCCCAGGCAGCCATAACCTGATCAAACGACGTCATTTTTGTAAAATGGCCTGTACCTTCGCAAAGACGCTGCTTTGTCTCGACATCAACGCCATCATTCAGTGCAATCATAAAGGATCGCGGAAAATTGAGAAAGCTCATCCCCGTGCAGCGATAACCCCATTTGCCTGGCACAGCAACTTCAACACAGCCAATGGCACTGTAATTGTAAGCGTCTTCTTCGGCCACGCCTTTTTCGATAAAAGATGGAATAATGATTTCATCGCTATTAAATGCCGGCATGCCGGTGCCAAGACGAACGACTTCAATACATTCTTTCATGAAGTCATCTTTAAGTCCTTTATGATAGCGCACCGTAAGATTGGGCTGTGGCAGCTTTGTCTGGGCGACGGAGCGAAGGATAAGATACGACAGCGAATTTACGGCATCTTTTTTATCTTTTGTCTGCCCGCCGATCGTAACATTTTGATAAAGAGGACTGCCTGCACTGAACTTCGTATGTGCTCCATTACGAACCTTATTAATCGTATACGTCTTTAGCCAAAGATTTGTAAGCATTTCACAAGCACTTTCATCCGTGATATGGCCTTCTTTTAAATCTTTTTCATAATAAGGATAAAAGAACTGATCAGCGCGGCCATAAGAAAGTGAATGTCCATTGGACTCAATCTGCAGTACAAGGTGGACAAGCCACACCGACTGCAAAGCTTCCTGAAACGTATCGGCTTTTTCATAGGGTACTTTTCTGAGGACACGGCTCATCTCACGGAGTTCCAATTTTCGCTTCTCATCATTTTCTGCCGCTGCCATTTTATCAGCGAGATTTGCATAACGCAAAGCAAAAGCACTTACAGCATCAACAACAATAACAATTGCCCGATAAAAATATGATTTTTTAAGATTATGATAGTCTGTGAAATCGAGCGTCTTCAGTTTGTTTTCTGCGCGTTCTTTTACATCTCTGAGGCCATGCGCCAAAAGACGTGCATAGTCAACTGCAAGATGTGCATCACCTGATGTAATCTTTCCCTCGACATCAATGAGGCCAAGTTCATGATAGAGTCGCGTACTTTCGGGCATACGTGCAAGTCCACGCTCACAAATCGTATTATTTTTCCAATACGGGGCAATGCTGCGAAGATCTTTCTTTGTCTTTTTCGTAATATAAAAAATATCTCCATCACGTTTTTCAAATTCATCGAGTTCGTTAATGACCCAATCCATCGCATACTCCGGGAAAATTGGTGCCGAACGATTGCCGCTTGCCTGATTACCAGCAAGAATTGTCTGCGGCTCAATGAAAATCGTCATATGCTCAAGGATATTTTTCAGCATATACGCTCGCTTTAATGCCAGTGGCTGATGCTGGTGCTCCTTATAGGACTCCGTCGTCAGAATTGCACGTTCCGCACATACATATGGCTTCGTTTTCAGCAGCACAGTACGAAACTCCTGCATTCTTTCGGTAAGTTCGCCAAAGTGATGTTTCATAATAAAATCCTCCTCTGCTATTTCTTATATCATATAATTATTTTATATAGTTTAATTCGTATTTAACTTTCATTTAAAACTATTTATTATTTCGTTTATACATTAATTATAACTTTTTCTACTTTTTTGTCAATATTCTATTTCGTTCGAAACTAAAAATATTTGCATCTGATTTTGATTGTGATAAACTTATACGCAAAGATCAAACTACAATTTACAAGGAGGCAGACCCTATGAACAGGAACGAAGCCTGCATTTTTAATATACAAAAGTTTAGCCTGAACGACGGCCCTGGCATCCGGACAACCGTATTTTTTAAGGGCTGTCCGCTGCATTGTCTTTGGTGCTCAAATCCCGAATCGCAGTATCCAAGGCCGGAGTTAACCTGGGATGAAGGCAAATGTATTCACTGCCTTGCCTGCGTATCTGAATGCCCGAATGGTGCAATCACTGCGGAGGATCATCCTGTTCGGGGAAGATATCCGCTCTATCATAAGAACAAATGCCAGCTCTGCCTGGGCTGTGCAGAGATTTGTCCGGCAGGAGCACTGCTGCTGCAAGGAACAATGCATACACAAAAAAGTGTTTTCACTGCGCTTCTTCAGGATAAGGCCTTCTACGAAGAATCGGGCGGTGGTGTGACATTTTCTGGTGGCGAAGTTCTTATGCAGGCCGAGTTTTCCATCTTACTTGCTCATCATTTGCATGAAGAGGGTATACATGTTGCAGCGGAAACAACAGGCTTTGCCCCGCCGGAAGTATTTGTCCGCTTTATGGCAGAGATCGATCTTTTTCTCTTTGATATCAAACACTATGACAGAGAAAAACATTATGCCACAACAGGAGTCTATCCCGACCTTATCTGGCAGAATCTTACTATGGCGCTAGCTGCAAATAAGAAGGTTCTCGTGCGAATTCCCGTCATTCCCGATATCAATAATTCTCTCAGCGATGCCCTCGGTTTTGCAGCAAAACTAAAAGAACTCGGCATTCAACGTGTTCAGCTCCTGCCTTTCCACCAGTTTGGGCAAAAAAAATATGCCATGCTGAACAAGGCATATGAATTCACTCATACAAAACAACTTCACGAAGAAGATCTCACGGACTACTGTGCCGTATTTATAAAACAGGGTATTGATGCTTTTTTCTAAATCTATCTTTAATTTTTTCTAAAACAAAAGCGGGAATCATTCATTTCTAGTGAATTACGCCCGCTTTTGTTCTAATATTTAAAATTCAACGATGCTTCCGTGTAGGACTGTATCCTGTATTTTTCAACTCACCGTTTCCTTATAATAGTCCGCGTTTTTTTGCTACTGCAATCGCACCATAACCTGACAACCCATCCTTTACCCCACATGGAACAATACTTACGATTCTGCCTTCTTCTTCAAATAACGTTGCAAACCCCTGCTGCATAATTTCATTACCAGCCACAATAACCTTTGCATCATTATATGCCATAAAAAGCTGACTATTATTCAATGATGCCAAATCATCTGCAAGGATAATTCCCAGCATATAGTTCTGCGCTTCCTCTTCTGTATAACCGGAAAACTGACTCAAGATGCGTGTCATAAAAGATGCCCGGCCAATACCAAGCTGGCGGGAATATTTCACACCCAACAAAAATGCGTCCCTATTAAACTTCGTCACAGACCTACGTCCCACGGTATCTGCCAAAATCGTATGATGCGTCAATGCATGCAAAAGTTCACCAGCAATTGTCGTCATACATCCCAGAATCTGCCCGACACCATCTATCAAAACGAATTTATTATGCGAACTCGTAAGCACCAGTACAGCTGGCCCATTAATTTCCATACGTTCCATCAAACCACAAACTTCGACTTCTTCCCCACGCATAATATCCATTTCTTCCATGCGTTCCTGCGGTAATAATGTTCCATCAAGATTTTTGATACCTGGTACAAACCATATCGGCTGCGGACAGATCGCCGGAATCACCTTGCTCTCCATAGCCGCTGCCAGTTTTACACAATCGGCCGGTGCCTCAACATGTGGAATCTCTACAAGACCGACATCTGATGTCAACATCCCCGATGCCAATACCAGCTTTATATCACTAACTTTCCGGCCACTTTTCACTACAGCCATACCCAGTGTATCTCGTATCGCCTCAACGAGTTTTTGATTATTTCCATCGATTGCCGTATTGCGTACCCCGACTTTTGCACTTGCCTCTTCGATCATCTTCCCCTCGTGCCAAATATGTACCCGCGTATCAGTCGTTCCTGCATCAATGGTTGCAACCCACATCAAAAAATCCCCCTTCAGTCTTTTTACTTCAAGCTTATTTTCTTACGTTTGTAAAGGTGCATACGTATAGTATCTATGTATACTATATACTTTCAATTTCGCAATTCAAAATTCCTCCTAAAAGATAATTTTTCACGATATTCTTACATAAAGTATTGCATTAGAATCGTACCCAGCTGCAGCATAAGCCTTAGCGTAAAAAGTTATAAAAAACAATGACGATATCATCTGCTTTTTTCCGTCAATGATATCGCCATTATTTTATATTTGTTTTTCTTTTGGCACTGAATCAACTGCTGCAATATCAACTGCAACAAGCACTTCCTTATTTCTTTTAGCATCAAAACTTCTTTCCAAATAAAAATTAACATTGCTTCCCTGATTGATATTTCTATTCTCTTTACCATTTTTCAATCGAAAACACACTACTTCACCTGTATCCATTTTGATAAGCCCTGTATTCTTCTCAACGATAATTTTTTCAATACATCCCTGATGAAGTTTCCTCATACGATCTTTTGTATTCTGCCACATCTTTTCTATATTGTCCTTCAGAACCTGATACTCTTCGATTTGTTCCACATTCACCTGATATTTTTGCGCAGCTTCGCGCACATGTTCATCAAATTTCTGTTTGTTTTTCTTCTTAAGTGCAAGATAAAATTCAATTTGCAGCCGCGCCAGCTCCGGTTTGCCCTCTTCCGTAAAAAGCATTGCCAGACGTTCCGCCAGATTAAGTGAAAACTTTTCTTTCGCACCCAGTGCTGCAACTACTGCATGATAAAGTGCCTTTTTCTTTTCTCCCATATAAAGAAAAATTCCTGATGCATCACTATGCAAATACCATTCTTTTTTTACAAGCATAATTTCTTTCAATAGTGTCAGTGCCTTTTCATTTTTACCCTCATGCGCATAAGCAAGTGCCATATTGCGCTTGAGCCAGATATCTGTATTTGTATGAAACACCGGAATTGTTTTCAGTGCCAACTCCACTACAGCAATACATTCTTCATAGCACTTCGCCTTAAAAAGTGCCTTGGAATAAAGCCGATAATAATTTTCCTGCTCGCTGGCAAGTGTTCGTTCTATGCCCTTTGCATCGGCGAAGCTCCGCCCCTGACTATTCAGTATCAGTCCATCAAGTTTTTTCGCCCACTTCAGCGACTCTTCAAACTGCTTACGCTGTATGTAATACTCCATTGCCTTTACGACAGTCCGTCCATAAGGCGAAAATGTTTCCTGTCGTGTCAGCTGTGTAACACTTTCGATCGCTTTTTGAAATGTCATCTCGTCTAGCACTTTATCAGGTTTTATGATTTCATAGTAAATATTCCAGCCATACAAATTGTTATTAAACGCAAATTCCTTATCGAGCTGATAGACTTGCCGGCATAGCATCAGACTGTCGGCGTAGTTCTTTTGTTTATTTAGGCATTGCGCATAACCCCAGCCAATCCACTTATCTGTCCGACTACGCGGCTCCGCCCACAAATCCCGGTATGCTATGAGTGCCCCTGCATAATCCCCGCCTTTACGTCGCTCACCTGCCTTGCGCTTTAACTCTTCAAATATACCATCTTCCATGAAAACGATACCTCCTTTATTCTGTTATGTACCGATTGTGCTTTTAAAATTATTTGATTATTTTAAAAACTATTCTATATATACTTCTGCTTTTTATAAAATTATTCCTTTAAACTTTTGTAAATAAGCTCATAAAAATAAGCCATGCGACAATGCCGCGTGGCTTTGCTTTTTATAGAGTTTTTATTTGCACAACAGACAAGGGCCTGTTGTCTCGCGTTCAACAAGGACATTATCGAGAACGACACGTTTACTTATCCCCGTCTTTATTTTTTTAATAAGAAGTTCCGCTGCATTACTTCCAAGAGCAAACATATTCTGATCCATTGTCGTAAGCTTTGGCTCAATAAAATGACTCAGCGAAATATTATCATAGCCAATAATAGACATATCCATCGGTATACTGCGGCCCATTTTCTTGCAGGCGTTTACTGCGCCAACAGCCATGAGGTCATTACAGCAAACCATCGCCGTCACATCGATGTGCAACAGCATATCCATGAGCTTGTACATCGTGTTATCGACCGTATGCGTGCTATTCCCTTCGCCAATATTTATGATATATGCGGGGTTAAAAATTTCCTTTTCCCGCATAACTTCACGGTAAGCTGTCTCCTTGATACGGTAGGAATCACTATTGACCCCACGAACAAACAAAATCTTCTTATGACCGTAATCAAGCAGGTGCCGAATTGCCATGCGCATACCCATATCCTCATTATTTGATACATATGAGATATTTGGTATCTTCACATAGCTATTAATGAATACAAGTGCCTGCTGTTTCACAATGCGATCATAAAACTTCGTCTCGACATTTTCTGTATTCGGACTAATAACAATAATGCCTGATACATTACGACTCATAAGCTCATTGATGCATTTCTCTTCCTTCGCCGAGTCGTTTTTTGCACAGCAAAGCAGAAGCGAATACGACTCGCTTTGTAAACGATCCTCGATACCATTGATGACCTCGGCAAAAAACATGTTATAAAGACTTGGCACAACAACGCCAATACTTGTCGAGCATTGCATATTAAGTTCACGCGCCTGGATATTCGGCAGATACTGCAGTCTGTCAATTGCCAGCTGAACCTTTTTGCGCGTTTCTTCCCTGACTGGATAATTTCCGTTAACAACACGTGATACCGTTGCTACGGACACGCCCGCCTCGCCTGCTACGTCAATGATCGTCGCCTTCATTTTATCTCCTGCTCTTCCTGCCGTCCACCAGATTTACAAAGTCGTCAAAAGCCTTCATTCCTTTTTGAGTACGCTTATAGACACCCGCATCGGTAAGTACTTGCAAAAACTTTTTGCCCACCTCTTTTTTTAATATTGCATCAATCGTATCTTCCTGAATGTTACAATATTCTTTACGAAGCTGCCCATACCAATCCGCATGCTTGGCAATCGCTTCAATTCCGGCAATATCTTCCGTTTCAGCCAAAAGTTCCGTACGAATTCCCTGTAGTTCTATCTTAAGACGCTTTGGCAATATTGCCAGCCCCAGCACCTCAATAAGACCAATATTTTCTTTTTTTATATGGTGAACATCAGCATGCGGATGAAAAAGTCCAAGTGGATGTTCTGCTGTCGTACGGTTGTTACGCAGCACAAGATCCAGCTCATACCTGCCATCACGCATACGAGCAATCGGCGTAATCGTATTGTGTGGTTCACCATCTGTTTCAGCCAGAATATCCACGGTTTTATCCGAGTAGCTTCGCCAGGCAATTCGTATTTCATCTGCCAAATCAATAAGAGCTTTTTTATCAATAGAATTCAGCCGCAGCGTTGACATCGGCCATTTGACACGACCGACAACAACCGTCGGATAGTCTGGAAGATTATAGACTTTTTCTACCGATGCTTTTTCCATAGCAAATGTGTAGCGGCCTCCCTGATAATGATCATGCGAAAGAATGGACCCCCCAACAATTGGCAAATCAGCATTTGATCCCGCAAAATAATGTGGGAATAGATCAAGAAAATCGATCAGATTTTCAAAAGTTCTGCGTGAAATTTTCATTGGGATATGCTCGCTGTTCAGAATAATACAATGTTCGTTGTAATACGTATAGGGTGAATACTGCAAGAACCACGACTTACCGCTCAGCGTGAGTGGAATAAGACGATGCGTTTCACGTGCTGGATGACGAATGGTCCCGGCAAATCCTTCATTTTCCTTACAGAGAAGACATTTTGGATAAGATGCTGTTTTGCTGAGCTTTGCCTCCGCAATATCCCGCGGGTCTTTTTCCGGTTTTGATAAATTGATCGTAATATCCAGATCACCGTACTCCGTCGCTGTCCGCCATACAATATTCTTATCAATACGTGTTTTTCGAATATAGTTTGAAGCAATACTGAGCTTGTAGTAATCATCCGTTGCTATTTGGGGTGACTTCTTATAGTTTTCCTCAAAACGTGCAATAACCTCAGACGGACGCGGCATAACACAGTTCATAATACGTGTATCAAATAAGTCACGCTGGTTTGCTGTATCCTCGATAAGATTTTCTGCCACAGCATAGTCAATTATATTTTCCAGTATCGGTGTTGCTACGGAAAGGTCTTCATCAACAACGTCTTCCATGAACTCTCCCACGTGCAGACAATCCAGCAAAAGATTTGTTACATATATTTTATCCTCAACTGCAATAAGCTTATGCTGTAAGGCAAAATTAACGAGACGATTGATTTCATGATTTATCATGATATTTTGCTGCCCCCGATCACTCTTTATAGCCATTCGGATGATTTTTGTGCCAATTCCAGGCCGTTGATATGACAACTTCTACATCCGTATACCGTGGCTTCCAGCCAAGTATCTTGCGTGCTTTATCACTTGAGGCAATAAGCTGTGCCGGATCGCCGGCACGACGGCTGCCAAGCTCTACTTTAATATCTTTACCCGTTGCTTTTTTTGCAGCTTCAATCATTTCCTTAACAGAGAAACCCATACCATTGCCAAGGTTGAATATGTTGCTTTCGCCGCCCTTGCGCAAGTACTCAAGCGCAAGGAGGTGTGCATCGGCCAAATCGATAACATGAATATAATCACGCAGACATGTACCATCCGGTGTTGCATAGTCATCACCAAAAATCGTGATGTGGTCACGTTTTTTAAGTGGAACCTGCAAAATGAGCGGAATCAAATGCGTTTCCGGATTATGATCTTCACCAATCGATCCGTCATCAAGCGCTCCCGCTGCATTAAAGTAACGCAGCGAAACAAAGTGCACACCATTAGCCTTACTGACCCACTTCATCATTTTTTCCATTGTGCGCTTTGTTTCACCATACGCATTCGTCGGATTTGTTTCATCATCTTCCATAATTGGCACGCGCTTTGGTTCACCATATACAGCCGCCGTTGAAGAAAACACGATTTTATCAACATGATGACGAACCATCGATTCGAGCAGAACCTGCATACCATAAACGTTATTATTAAAGTATTTGAGTGGTTTTTCCATGCTTTCGCCTACAAGCGAATTTGCCGCAAAATGAATGACTGCTTCAATTTTGTTTTCTGTAAAAATCGTATCGAGAATCGCCGCATCGCGAATATCTCCCTCATAAAACTTTGCTGTCGGGTTAAGGGCACTGCGATGACCTGACTGCAAATTATCGACAATAACAACTTCTTCTTTCTTTTCAATAAGCTGATGTACCGCATGGGAACCGATATAACCTGCTCCGCCACATACTAAAACTGCCATTATTCCTCTTCCTCCAATTTGTTTATCTGATTTTTCGTGCACCCGCAGCGATATCCGCTGCATAAAAGCTTGGTGCATAGCCGATTTTCTTTGTATACGCTGCTCCAATATTCTTCTCAAAGGCATCGATGCAGTCATTTTTTACAATACTGACGGTGCAGCCGCCAAAACCAGCACCTGTCATACGAGAACCGATAACGCCCTTCTGTTTCCAGGCAAGCATGGCAAGTGTGTCAAGTTCTTCACCCGTTACCTCATAGTCATCACGCAGCGAAACATGGGATGCCTTCATGAGTCTGCCAAACTCCGTCAGGTCCTTTCGTTCCAGGGCTGCAACCGCCTGCAGCGTACGTTGGTTTTCATAAACCGCATGACGTGCCCGCTTACGTTCTGTCGGACTTGCTATAACATCCGCTATCGCGTCGAACTCCTCATTTTTCAACTCTCCCAATGATTTAATAGCCTTCACTTTTTGCAGCGCGCGCAGCGCGGACTCGCATTCACTGCGGCGTTCATTATATTTTGATGCACCCAGGCTATGTCTTTTGTTGGTATTTGAAATGACAATACTACATCCGTCAAGTTCTATTTTACTATATCTGTAAACCAATGTATTGCAATCAAGCAAAATTGCATGGTTTTCTTTTCCCAGCCCTACAGCAAACTGATCCATAATACCACAGTTAACCCCTACAAATTTGTTTTCTGCAGCCTGACTAAGCTTGATAATTTCAACTCGGTCAAGTCCAAAACCAAATGAATCATCAAGAATGACTGCCATCAATACTTCAAGTGAAGCTGATGAAGAAAGCCCTGCACCGTTTGGCAGATTGCCATAAAATACAATATCAAAACCATGATCCGCTTTATGACCGGCATCCTCAAACATGCGAATGACCCCCATCGGATAATTGCCCCAATCATATCGTTCATCATAAACAAGACCCTCTATACCCGTCTCAATAATTCCCCGATCTGCAAGATTCATTGAATACAGCCGCAGCTTCTTATCAGCACGTTTTGCGACAAGGGCATAGGTTCCAAGTGAAATTGCACACGGAAATACATTCCCACCGTTATAATCCGTATGTTCGCCAATAAGATTTACGCGTCCCGGAGAGAAAAAAGCTTCTGTCTTTTCCTTACTGAATTGTTTTTCAAATGCAGCCTGCATTTTCTGTAAAATATCCATAGTCTTCGCCTCCAATTATTTTATTGTATTCTTTTTAAAAGCATACGCAACAACTTTACCATTAAAAGTAAACGTTTACATCACTGCTGAAAACAAAGGGAAACAATATGAACATGGTTTTTTCATCTCATTGTTTCCCTTTTTATCCGTACTTCTTATGTGTTCTACTTTACTCTGCTATAAATCATTTGTCAACACTTTACGTAAACGTTTTCTATTTTTATTTATACAAATTCAAAAACTTGTTTTCCTGCATTTTTTCGTAATATTTCTATAAATCAAGCCTTATTTACATTTCTATATCCTTAATCAATTTATCCACGATCATTTCCTGATAACCTGCCAGCTTATAGCAACGAATTTCTTTAGCAATTTTCTGCAATCCAGGATTTTCAATTTTATCCAGTTTTTTTAAACGTTCAACTGATAACTTTTCCTGTGAACGGCAAGCTGCATAATCTTCTATTGTAAAATGCCAGGGATGGATCTGCCCTGAATGACGTTTTATAATACGGTCGGCAATCTGTATGCCCTCGGGATCGAAATCACCAGAATAGTATATTTCACAACCCGTTTGACAAAGAAGATCAATCAAGATCAAAGAAGCTGTCTTCATCTGCCCCGATGTACAAATCAGCGCCGTGTCTTTTCTCATCACCTTTTCACAAAGTACGGAGAACACCATTTGATTTTCAACAATAAACACCCTGCCCTGCGGCGCTATCGCCTGTACAATATGTTCCAGCCCTGACAAGTTTACCATATAGATTTCATTCTCACGGATAAAGCCTTCATAAGCTGGATGAAGTCCCTTCTTTGTATAGAGATGAATGCCGTAAGCCGTTGTAAAACTCGATATATCATCTGGCCGGATTCCCGACAGAAAATACAGTTCCAACACACGTTCAGCATTTTTCGGATACTCTGTTTTATTCACATAACTGAGTGCGTACAAAAGAAGTCTCCCCGCAATCTGTCCACGATCAAAATAATGCGGATTTGCTGTTATTTTTGCACTCAGAACTGCCAATCGCAACCGCTCATCTTTATGTTGTTCCAAACATAACACGGCTTGGCATACATTCTCCAGCAGGCATTGTGCCTGCTTTTTATTTTTTTTATAAACCGACATGACCAGTATATAACCGGCTGTTTTTTCAACCGTAAGATAGTCTATCCAATCAGCTAAAGATTCCATATCAATTTTTTCCAATGCAAGATATTCTTTTATAACAGCAAAAAAAACTGCTTTTTGCTCTTCTAAAACCATCTGCTTTTTCTTGTTTGTGACAAGCAGCTCACCAAAGTACCCGGCAATAAGTTCTGGGATCTCTACATCATCATACTTCGTTTCCTGCAGCGCCATCTGAAACTCACTCATGCGAAAACGCACATTTGCGCTGGAAAAATCTCTGCCCAGTATGGCCCGCAGTGCTGCTTGTTCTGGTTCTGTTGCATCATGCAGTTGTATCCAACCAGCATTTCGTCCATATTTTTTCCACTGATGACGCAGTTTATCAAACACACGTTTATAAGCACTGTTTCCCTTAAAGTATTTTATGCAATCTGCTAACTGATCATGCTTCATCCAGAATTCGCTCTTTTCCATTCCAATGATAATAGATTACCGTCACGGTTTTTCCATTCGCCGACCGAAGGAGCTCTGCTATTTTTATAGCATGTACACTTTCATAACAGCCCCAAAGAGCCTGCGAGTTCATAATATAGTCAAAATCAAGTGTATCGACAAGACCAAACATACTATTTATGTTTTTCTCATCAACCCCGGCAAAAGCTTCATCCAGTGCAATGATACGAGGGCAATCTTCTTTTTCTGCTTTTTTGTATTGCGAGGAAACCGCTGCAAAAAGCGGCACATACATCGCCATTGCTTTTTCACCACCACTGAAGGTATTAAACGAATTATTGGTAAGTTCTTTTTTAGGATTGCCGATACGCCGAAAAAGCAGCTTAAGATCAAACCATTTGCGATAGTCTAAGGCATCCCGTATCAAGTCAGAATAGTTGACCATAACGTTATTTTCTTCCGCCGCCTGACGTGCCGCCGCAATTTTACTGCGAAAATGTACAGACACCTTTTCAATATCTTCTTTTGTCAAAAGATCGCGATCACGGTTCAGAAGCTTTTCCAGCTCCAATGTATCGATTTCATCTTCCAAAAGCGATTTTTGCGGCTTCCATTCCAACGAAAAAGTCAAACCCATTGAGGTATCCATTTTCTCCATAAGTGCCGACATATCACGTATCCAGTTACGACTTTCAATGATGCGATTATTTAACTTACGGCTCAATGTATCTGTAAGAATATCTTCAAAAAGCTTGCGGTCTTTATCCTGAATCAGCAATGCTGTACTATCAATCGCTTCTTTCAATACATCATAAAATTCAAGAAAAGAAAGTTTTTTCCCCTGCCATGTTGATACAATACACTGACGGCGGCGCAACTGCTCGGGGGCTTCAGCAAAACAACTTTCTACGGATATCCCATACGATGATAGATTGCTGCTATGCTGTTGATAAATTTTCAGCAGATTACTTGTGAGCTCAACAACAGAACGTTCCCGATCGGCATCTCTTGTCTTTTCAGCGACTTCCTTCACGCAGCTTTCAGCTGAACGATCACCCACCGGAAAAGACAATTCCAAATCAAGTTCTTCCCGATAATAAGCAAATGTCTGCTCCGCAAGCTTTGCCTGCTGCTGTGTCTGTTCCATTACTCTGGCAATATCCTGGCCTAAATACTTAATGTCGCTTTGCAAGAGAATATCATTCTTTTCTGTCGAACTTATTGCCATCTCTACTGTTTGCAGCTCTTGCAGGATGGTCTGCAAGCGTTTTGCCATCTCCTGTATTTCAGGCTTTGCCAAAAATTCTTCCCGCTGCTTTATTTCTGCCTTGCATTTGCCAAGCTCCAGCATCGCTTTGCGCCGACGATGGCTTTCACTATCGAGAGTTTCTTCCTTGTTTTCCCGCTGTTCACCAATACTACCCAACCGCGTTTTCAATATCCCGACTTCATTCAGACGACTGCTCAAATTGTACAATTCATCGCGATATTCGTTAGCTGCTATCTTTGCTTCTTTATAGCTTTCCAGCTTTCGCTCAAAAGGCAGACTACGGCATTTGTCAATGACCTCCTGCTCACCGCGTTTTTTGCGAACAACCATCAGTTCCAGTTCAGCTTCTTTTTCAGTCAATATCTGTGTTGCTTTATCCAAAGCAAACACAGCTTCTTTCATGAGATCAAGACCTTGCTCAAGATCAGAAAATGCTGGTATCCTTTTTTGTTCATCCATCAACACTTCCAAACGCTTTTCTGCTTTCGTACGCTCCTGCCGGCACACTTCCAGTTTTGCCTGCATCTGACTGCATTCCGCTTCTTTTTCAGAAATTTTTCGCTGGCGCTGCTCGGCCCGCGTTTTCACCCCAATAAAAGCTGCAGATTTTGTCACCATACTATGCCCTTTGACAACACCATTGCGGAAGTACCCATCTGCACGAAGTACAAGTGAAATGTCCGCGTTTTCTTCTTCTGAAATATGATAAAAAAACTCTGTAACCGTCGTCTGCAGCTTCGGATCAACATCGCTTGCCACAAGTTTATCAAAAGCAAACATCTGACTTACACCTTCACTGCTTAGTAACCTGTCAGATGCTTCACACAACAACTTTCTAGCTCTGTTCAAGTCAGACGGTGCAACAACAAGCGCATCAAGCACGCCTGCATCTTCCAGCTGTTCTTCCAAAAGATCCCGTGCTTTTACTGATAAACCTTCCGCAAATTCCACCGCTGCATAAAACGGAATAAAAGAAATATGATTTTCCAACAGCATTTTTCTCGCTTTATCGACTTTATCACTGCGCTGCGGTGGCAGTTCCTTTGTTTCCTGTAGTGTCTTCAGCTCCGCCAGTAAATCTTTATATTCTTGCTCGACAAGTTGTTCCCTGCTCTCCGATTGCACTTTTTCTTCAGCGTATTGTGTATAACATTCCGTATACCTGCGTTCCAAAATTCTTTTTATTTCATCGGATTCAACTGCACCTTGGTACTTTTCCACACGTTTGGCAATTGCCTGTACATCTTCCACCGAAAGCCGAAACTCTTTATTTGTCTTCGCCATATCGTAAAAAGCATCCAACAGGGCTTCGCGCGCTTGATTTTCCATTACCCATGCTTTTTTTTGCTGTTCTTCCTTTTCTCTTTTTTCTCCACGAGCTTTGCTGGCTGCCTCTTCCGCCTGATCCCATTTTTGACGAATTTCCTTTAGCGCCTGCATGGCTGCAATTCCTTCATCAATCGACTTGCAGCAACGCTGTAGTGCTGAATGAATCTGCCTGAATATGCCTTCATTGATTGCTGCTAAATCCTCTGTTACAAGACTTTCTGTCTGTGCCAACTGCAGAACCGCATTAATGTCTTTCAATCCATCCTGTATTTTCCCCGTCTGAAAAACAACATTTTCCATGTCTTTATTCAGCTCGCATTCAATACGATCATATTGACGGATTGCATCCTCATATATCTTGATTTGCCGCTCGATTTCGCCAACCTCGGTTTTCAACTTTTCGGAATTTTCTTTACTGATCTGTAGCTGCTGTACTGCTTTATCAAGATCAGCTGCATCCATAACTTCACGTTCATGCTGCAAAGTCATCCTACGTTCTTTTCGCAGTTCCTGCACTTTTTCATCATTTTGCAATCGTTCTTGTTTTTCTGCACACTGCTGCTGTGCCAAGTCTAAGTCTGCCTGCAACTCATCCAGCTGCTTTTTTGCCTGAAGATACGCCTGCGCTTTTCTGCCCAGTATAAACTGGTTATAACGATCATATTCCGTCTTTATCCTGCCTGCATCCTTGAATGCAGCCTTTAAGCCATCCAGTTTCGTTTGTATATCTTCAATTTTTTCCATTGCTTCAACCATTGTCCGCAGATCATCATCAGACAAAATCTGCAGAGATTCGTTAAGTATCCCACAAATCTGTGACGGTTTAAAATCCCTTGATAACTTTGGTGCCCGCACCTTGATCATTAGCCTGATAAATTGATCATACTGATCAAGTCGTTGAAAACCAAAGATATAATGATTTACCATCTCCATATATTCACGCTGTGTTGTCTGCACACACTTTTTATCATCAATGAGATTTGTCAGCTCAATACGTGAAAGCGGCAATTTTTTACTGCCAGCTTCCTTGTATAACTTGAAATCATACCCAATACGCCGCCCGTCAATCAAAGCAAAGCCCCAAAAAGCCATTGACTTACCACGCTGAGCCCGTTGTCCAATACCAATTGTCCTGTATTGCTCCGTTCCTTGCTTTTTAAATTCCAGAAAGAGGTACCCTGTTACATCATCTTTCTCCCCATCACCCAGAAAATAATATTCCATACGACGATCTTTTGAGCCAAATGGATCAAGGCGTTCAGGACTTTTATCGCCATCGAGAATAAATGGAATAAAGCTTTGTGTCGTAATCGATTTACCCGATGCATTTGCTCCACGCAAAAGCAGCTTACCCTCAGCAAAGTCAAATATTTCTTCATCATACAGCCAAAAATTCACAAAGCCGATTCGGTTCATTTTCCAGCGATTATTCATCTTCGTTTACCACCTTATTCTTAAAATCTTTCGGATACGCACCTGTAAATTTTCCAACTGCTGGATATAAAACAATTTGATTGCCGTCCCGGCGCAGCATGAGCCAATACTCCATGTAGTTCAGTGTATGCTCTGTCATTTTTTCCAGCCCCATTTCCCGATATTCCTTACTCCAGCCTTTTTCCCCTGCTTCCTTACAGGCTTGCAAATATGACATGAACTCACTTTGTTCCATAAAAATACAGTCATTAAAATCACGCTGCAAATGACCTTCAACAGCCAATTGACGAATTTTAGCACACAAAAACAAAACAATGCCTGACAGCATTGTCTCATTTGGATGCACAATACCATACGTATCATCTTCATCCTGAACAAAAAATGCTCCTCCCTGATGAATCTGTAAATTCCCGCCAAGATACGTTACAAGATTCTTTGCCACCCACTGCCGCTGGTTTTTGAGATAAATTGCATCCGGAGCATCTGCTGCCGGCCAGTACATCGCCGGTGATGTGACAAGCTTGCGATAAACACGGTTGATACGATAATGTCCTCTGTCTTCTTCAATCTCCGTCACATTTTCCATTTCAAAATCATGATACTCCGTAAACTTAGAAATATCACGATTAAAACTTGTTGCAAAATACCGTGACAACCCTGTGTTTTCATAAAGAACTTCTTCATCTATAACTCCTGATAATTTGCTGCTTGAGCCATCATTTGCGACGAGTAACCCGACGGACTCTGCATATTGTAGTGCACGAATCAAAGACTTTCTTTGATTGAACTCCGTCCAATCTACTTCCATATGCTCTTTTAGCTGCAAACTTATCATATCAACGAGTTCTGACAATAAAAACTGCTCATCATCCTCTCGATCTTCAAGAAAAATCAAAAGTGCACATAGGATACAATAATCTCGTATATCGCTGAACTCCTGTATTCCCATAAATGACTCTGCCTGAGCGGGGACCTTTTCCAGCTTGATTATGCGTTCATTGACAATAAGACGCCACCCCAATTGTTCCGTAAAAAACTTGCGAAACAGCGGTAATTCCCGCTTTACGCGAAAATAAAGTTCCCTGTCCGTTGCCCGATTAATCCAGTACCGCATAACAAGCTCTCTTGCTTCTTTCATATGATCACTCCTCAAAAACAAAAACATAGCAGGGCATGGTCAGATCTCCATCCTCACAGTGCAAGACGCACACACCCGTTTCTTTTATAAGTTGATATGCCTTTCCATACTCTGTACGACCATTTTTTGCTTCTCCCACATGATTAATTCCCGTTATATTCACCGCCGATATCCATCGCAGCAAAGTCTGGCGTAATGAGGCTGGAATACACCCTTCCATCTTTGCAACATCCAGTCTGCCTTTTCTAATATACTTTTCTACAGTCTGCCGTTCCTGTTCAATTCGCCGTAAATAAATGCTCCGCTGAGCAGCTTTATCTTCTGTCTTCGCTAAAAATCCTGTTCTGTCCGCATGAGGCTGATAATGACGTGTCCGCGGACGAACAAGAAATCGCATTGCTTCTTCATCGTATGTACTCTCTGTAATGCAGTCTGTCGAACGCAAAGCATTTACTTTAAAATGCTTGATTCGCTGAATACCAAAAACATGCGCTGATAACTTTGCTGCTTCTTTCATATCCTGGCAATGCAAGAAAAGTTCTATAAATTTCTGATAATCATCCTTACGACTTACTCCCCAGTTTTGCAACTGTACGATGAGTGCCGCATTCTGGATAATCTGCCGAATAATTTCATTTGTAATTTCCAGTATACGCTCGCTCTCACTTATCGTTTCCGGTGTTGAGATAAACCAGTGACATAGTGTCTGCCACTGACCCATAATGTTTTCCCGAATTGAGCGCTCCAAAAAATCTTCCTTTTCTGCCGCTGGACGCGGTATATTCAACTCACTTTTTACAACAAGTTCCAGAATGCTCTTCTCCATAAATGGTGCAATATGCTTTAACAACGATTCAATTTTTGCTGCATTCAACTGCAGTTCACGAACAAAATCATTTAAATATGTTATAAACAAATCCTTGCGAATCATAAATGCAACTGACTTGAGCACTTTTTCTTGTTGTCCAGAATAAAACTCTCTTAAATAATCCTGATAGTTCTGGTTCAACCGCTTAAAATCGGCCTGCAAATTTCGCCACCACTCATTAACATCTCCCAAATCACAGTGTTCCATATTCTCTGCCTCTGCCAAAATCTCATAAATACGCACAGACAAATTCGCTGACAAGGTCCCGCTTTCCATGAACAATGTTTCCAGCTTCACCGTCATGCGCTCAATCTCAACAGCATTCTCTGACATCGAGTAACGGAATTTTTTGCTCTTGTAATCCTTAATTGTTTTTACACGTTTTGGATCCTGTGTCGGAATAAGGTTCTTCCACTGAACAAGTGCCGCCAGATCCTGCTGTGCCTGCTCTGGTGTATATATTTCAAACCCCGGATATTCTTTTACAAGAAGAACAATATCCTCTTGATAAAGCTGAAATCTCAGCTTTTCTGTTTCACGAAAAAAGCAGCGCATAATACGCCGATAGCGCTGGCAATTATCCGCTGTCAAATAACGAGTCTCATCGACCGCTTGTAAATCCTTCATAAAAATCTCCATCAAAATTTATTTGTCATTCCATTTTTATTTTCCACACACAAAAAGAGGATTCCTGCTTTTAGGACAAAACTTACTAAAAATAATACGTGTGCATACACCCACTTTACATTTTATTTAAAAAAACAAATGCTGCAGCTTTGATCTCTCAAAACTACAGCATTCATTACATTGCACTCATTGTTTTCTTATACTAACCGGTCGCATCACTTCAATTGGTACGCACCGCTGCTTACTTCTTATTGTCGTTTTTGTAAATTCTTCTTACTACCCCAGCACTTTTAGTACGATATGACCAGCGATTCGCGTGGCGTTCATATCGATAATGCGCTGATTCCGACTGCCGCAAAAAGATAACGTGAGATCTCGTTCCCCCAGAATGAATCTGCCATCGACAAGAACATCAATCTCCGCAAGGAGTGCCTCAATAGCCGGATTCTCCATATCCTGCAGTTCTTCAAGCGTATAACCGGTAAAAGTCCATATGTTGAATCCTTTTTCATGGATTTTCCGTCCAAGTACAGTAAGTGGTATTGGCTGGCAAAAAGGCTCGCCGCCACTAAAAGTCACACCACTCAGTAATGGATTTTCACATATTTCCTTGAAAATAGCATCCGTATCAGCAACTTTTCCACCATTAAAATCATGCGTCTGCGGATTATGGCACCCTTCACAACCGTGTGGACACCCCTGCGTAAATATCGTAAAACGATATCCTTCACCATCAACAACAGAATCATCAACCGTACCAGAAATCTTAATTGAGGCCATGTTTTACGCGGTCATGTTCTTCCGCACGCTTTGCATTGTTCCAACGATCCGTTGTGCCAACAAGATAACCCGTAATACGGCGGATACGTTCAAACTTAGCCGGACGCAGCTTGTAATCAAGCGAAACATTCCCCTCATCCGCTGTAGAAATCTGCAAACTTGCAAGATTCTCATCTGTTTCATTTTCAATATAATTGATATACCCCATCATTTCCTGTTTAGAAATATTTTCGATACCATTTACTGTAACTTCAATTCCATTTACTAACATTATAATCGCTTCTTTCTTTATCTATGATTTTTATTTTTTAAGCGTCACAACAACTCATTCGAGGAACGACAATATGACGCACATGTTCTTTTTCGCTGCGGCCGCATTTTGGGCATACATTATCAATAATCCCGTTATAACCACAGATTGGATCACGATCAACCGGATGATTTACTGAGCCATAGCCAATACCACTGTCATGCATGCAACGAATAACTGCTTCAAAAGCCTTAAGATTCTTCGTTGGATCACCGTCCATTTCAACATAGCTGATATGACCCGCATTCGTAAGTTCATGATACGGTCCTTCAAGCTGAATCTTTTTAAACGCCTTGATTGGATAATACACTGGTACATGGAAAGAATTTGTATAGTATTCCCGATCCGTTACACCTGGAATCTTACCATAAAGCTTCTGATCAATTTTAACAAAACGACCACTAAGACCTTCTGCCGGAGTGGCTAGCAGCGTAAAATTGAGATGTGTACGTGCCGACTCATCATCCATCCGCTTACGCATATGCCCAATAATTTCAAGTCCAAGTTTCTGTGCCTTAGCAGACTCCCCATGATGCTTACCAATAAGCGACTTGAGACATTCAGCAAGACCAATAAAGCCCATCGAAAGTGTGCCATGCTTCAATACTTCAGCTACACTATCATCTGGTCCAAGTTTTTCCGAATCAAGCCATACACCCTGTCCCATAAGGAATGGATAGTTGCGTCCCAGTTTAGAACACTGAATCTTAAAACGATGTAAAAGCTGACGAATAACAAGCTCTGTAATTTCATCAAGACCTTCATAAAACTTATCGATATCGCCTTTTGCTTCGATCGCAATACGTGGCAAGTTTACGCTCGTAAAGCTCAAATTCCCTCGTCCACAAGTAACTTCACGCGTCGGATCATAGACATTTCCCATTACACGCGTACGGCAGCCCATATAGGCAACCTCAGAGTTATAATCGTCTTTTTTATAATACTTGAAATTATATGGTGCATCAATAAAGCTAAAATTAGGAAAAAGACGCTTCGCCGATGTTTTAATAGCCAACTGAAAAACATCATAATTCGGATCACCTGCGTTATAATTAACACCCTCTTTAACCTTGAAAATCTGTACTGGAAAAATTGGTGTTTCACCATTGCCAAGACCAGCCATGGTCGCCTTGAGCAGATTACACATAACCATACGCGCTTCCGGAGAAATATCCGTACCATAATTAATTGAACTAAACGGCACCTGCGCACCTGCACGCGAATTCATCGTGTTAAGGTTGTGGACAAAAGCTTCCATCGCCTGATATGTCGCCTTATCTGTGTTATCAAGACCTGCCTCAACTGCATAGTCATGTGCGCGAGCCGCAACATCTGCTGAAATCGGCTGATAAAGCTGCTGTCGCTGATGTTCCGGCAAAAATTCAATAAGAGCCTTGCGGAAATCCTTTGTATTTCTCATTGTGATATCTGTGGTAATGTTTTTTCTAATTTCTTTAACAAGCAGCTGTGCATCAATGAGCTTCATTTGTAACGTAATCGAAAGATACTGCGCCAGCTCAAAAAAGTACTGCTTGCGGAAGGTTTTCGCAACGCCCGGAGCCATTGAATAATCAAAGTTTGGTACAGCCTGTCCGCCATGCATTTCATTCTGATTTGCCTGAATTGCAATACAGGCAAGTGCTGCATAGGAACGAATATCATTGGGCTCACGCAAATAACCATGTCCTGTCGAGAAACCATCCTTAAATAATTTTATAAGATCAATCTGACAACAAGTTTCTGTCAGCATATAAAAATCTTTATCATGAATATGAATATCCCCATTAAGATGTGCTGCTGCGATGTCCTTTGGCAAAATATAGTTATCAATAAAATATTTAGAGCCTTCCGAACCATATTTCAACATAGTTCCCATCGCCGTATCGGCATCAATATTCGCATTTTCCCGCTTTATATCAGCATCTTTGGCATTCTTAAATGTAAGCTCATTATAAATGTCCATGAGATCACCCTGTGCCTGACGAATCTTCGCATGTTCGGCACGATATAAGATATAGGCCTTAGCCGTACTAGCATAATTACTCTTGATAAGAACTTTTTCAACAAGATCCTGAACATGCTCCACCGTCGGAACTGTTTTTTCCGGAACCTTCTCTATAATATTCTTTGTAATAACCTCTAAACGATGCTTCGAAAACGTCTCATCGGTAGATTCAAGATTTGCCTTGCGGATGGCATCCGTTATTTTCAGTGCGTTAAAGGCAACAACATCACCCGTACGCTTTTTGATGTTCTGTATCATTTACACAATCTCTTTTCTATAAAAAACTTTTTTGATGCTGAAATGAATTATACAATATATGCGATATAGTGTCAATGGTAAATACTACATATAGTTTTTTATCCACAACACAAATTAATAAACATGCATCAAATATAAATTTCTTGCAGATGCAAAAACTTTCATCTGTACGCTAAAACAGCTAACATCTCGAGAAAACAGCCTTCTCCATAAAACACATCATTTTGTATAAAGTTCTTTTATACACAGAATTAAGTGGATAACTATATAGTTTCTTGTGGATAAGTACACCACTAGATATAGAATTATCACCTGTTTTATTTTTCGTTAAACACCGTACGAATCGGATATGGAATATTAATGCTTTCTTCACGATACTTTTTAGTAAGCGCTTTTATAAATTCATGCTTTAACATAAATCGATTTTCAAACTCACTCGAGTGAAGAATTACATTAAAATTAATACTAGAATCCGCAAATGCATTGAATCGCACAGCCGGCTTTTTACCAATCTTATGATTGATACGTTTCATAACTTCATGCGCAACATCCAAAGTAACACGCTCAACTTTATCAAGATCACTATCATAGCTTACACCAACTGCAATAAAAACCGATATCTCCTGACAGGGCATACTATAGTTTGTGAGAATCGTAGAAGCAATCTTTTGGTTTGGCACAACAATAATATTGTTAGATAATGAAAGGATTGTTGCAAAACGCCAGGTAATATCCTTAACAAATCCCTCTTCCCCCGTGCTCAGGCAAATATAGTCACCTGGTCGCAGCTGCCGGGAAAGAATAAGATGCAATCCAGCAAAAACATTCGTCAGTGTTTCCTGCAAACCAAGTGCCACAGCCATACCACCAATTCCAAGAGCTGTAACAATCGGTGCAATCGATACACCATAATCCTGCAGAACAATAAGGACACCTATCATATAAATAATAATATTAACAATATTGGTAAGCAATGAAGTTGTCGGCATACTATCATTGCCTTTTTGTGTATAAATCGCAATCATACCTGAAAGTGTACGGGCAACAACACGGGTCAGTGTCAAAACAATAACCGTAAAAAGAATGTACGATAATATCTTTGCTAGTGCTGGTGACATGCCCAGTGAATTAATTGTCCAGTAAAGACCAACACCTAAACACCAAAAAACAGGCACTCCACGCAACGCATGCACAAAAACATATTGCACTGATTCTGTATCATTCTCAAACTTTTGTCTTGACTTCCGATCGATAAAATTGTTCACGAATACACCAATGGAAAATGACAAAACAATAATACAAATTGGAATAAAAAGCCCCTGAAAAACAGTAGTTCCATTCATATATAAATAATCCAACAAAAGAATCCCTCCTAAAACAAAACCTCAGTGTACTTAATTATACTATAGAATCATCTTTTTTATTAGCAGGAATTTACTCTGTTTTTGCCTAACCTAGTACAGTAAATCAGAAAGGCAGGTAAATTACATGGAAAAAATTATTAAAACAAGCAAGCGGCTTCGCTTTCGTCAGGCAACAGCAGCAGATGTGGACTATATCATGAAAGTCGAATACCTCCCGGAAAACGCAAAATATGTTATTCCTTATACACGCGAAATCCACATGATGACACTAGATACTCCGGGTGCAATCCACCTCATTATCGAAACAAATGATGACACGCATGAAAAAGTAGGGTTTCTTATGATTGCCGGACTCGATAATCCATCAAAGGAAATCGAATGGACACGAATCATCCTTAACGTCAAAGGAAAAGGTTATGGACACGAAACTCTCAAAATGCTTAAATCCTGGGCCTTCGATGACCTTAAATTCCATCGGGCCTGGCTTGATTGCAAAGACCACAATGCACGAGCTCTTCACGTCTACGAATCTGAAGGTCTTATCCGCGAAGGGCTTATTCGTGAAACAATTCTTACTGACGGTATCTACGAAAACCTTGTCATTCTTGGCATTCTTGATCGTGAATATTTTGCTGAAAAACCGTCATTTTGACTTTCTACGTATATAACGCACATATTTATAGAAGGAATCTGCTGAATGCTTCTGTTTTAACATAGCGATCATCCAGCAGACTATCACTATATTTAAAAAAAAATCATTCCCTTCAACGGAAAAGTGTGCTATACTATTTATTATCGCGGGCATAGCTCAATGGTAGAGCATCGGCTTCCCAAGCTTATGTTCTAATTTTGACAGTGATTCCACGCATCCAGTAACCATGCTGGATACAGGATTTTTAAAAATCTTGCTTTTGATGATGTTGCACCTTATTCGCACCTTATCATAGGTAAATGGCAAAATTCCATATCGATTGCGGGCATAGTTCATTGGTAGAACGGTTGCTTCCCAAGCAACAGAGGGGGGTCCGATTCCCCTTGCCCGCTCCAAAAAAAATTTAGGAGTTGCTGAAAAGCAACTCCTTTTTGTTATAATTTGTGGTTTATAGAAAATGCCACATCAAATCATTCCAAGCTTATATTTTGCGCCAAGCATCTAAACATCATGCTATTTCTTTTATTTTCTTTTGGCATCCCATACAAAGAACCTGACCATACTTACCCTCAGAATACTTCGCTACTTTCTCTGTAATAACAACTCCACAGGCACTGCAAGTTAAGAATGGCTGCTCTTTACTTGCTGCTATTACCTTTGC
>JBAYAD010000001.1:0-40828 GCA_041669965.1 Selenomonadaceae bacterium | reverse complement strand
TTATTAAAATGCACTGAACATGGCTCTATCAGCACCATGCCGGATATGCCGGGTGTGTTGGTATTTTCAAAGGGGCATGTTGGCGTATATATTGGTGACGGTTATGTGGTTGAGGCTAGAGGCTTTGCTTATGGCGTGGTGAAAACCTCATTAAGGTCACGCCCATGGACAAGCTGGGGGAAGTGCCCTTGGATTGAATATGCCGAAGAAAAGAAGGAGGAAAACACAGTGAAGTATTATAAATTAATAAAAGAAACCATGAATTTGAGGGCAAGCTCAAACGCATCATCCGCCGATATTGGCGACATCCCGAAGGATACTATAATCGAGGTAACAGAGGTATCCGGCAGTTGGGGAAAGACTACCTACGGCGGCAAGACCGGATGGTGCAGTATATCTGCTACGTATGCGAAGGAGGTATCCGCTCCGGCCGCATCCGCCCCTGCACAAACCGCTACAGCAGAGACTGTGAGTAAATCTGCATACGATGCGATCGTGGCAGAAAAGGCGGCGCTGGCTGCTCAGGTGGCGGCACTGATTGTTGAAAGGGACGGATATAAGGATAAGCTGGCGCAGTGCAAGGTGCTGGCTGCGAAGATCGGGAAATTATAAACATCACAGCAGGCAGTATTATTTGAGACTGCCGATTACATATTTTGCCCCGCTTCGGCGGGGCTTTTATTTATTTTTGGAATAAACCATAAAAATATTTTTAAAATAATTATAAAAAACTATTGACATATTGTATCACGCGTGATACAATATACATGTGGTTAAGAGATGACCAACATAATCGCGAGCCGGCGTCAAGGCAAGGAGAAACAAAATGACAAACTTTGAAAAGATCAGAACATTGCAGGCGGCATGGAGAAACGAAAGCACACAGAAGTATTGCACGAGAGATTTTTGCGAGTGTGCAGATTGGGATTTTACGGTATTAGATGCAATCACTGAGGGCGGATCGGAAAAGCAAGTCGCATGGGCAAACACCATATATACTGGATTTGTAAAAGAGTTTAGCGATTACGCATACAAGTCAACTACTGCAGCAACGCCGGTTGAAAAAGTACAGACAATATTTAACAAGATTTTTGCCATTAATGATGCAAAATACTGGATAGACCATCGCACGGATACTATCAACGATTTTATAAAAGCGAATATGTAATGATTTAAAAGGGGCGAGCAATCGCCCCAACTATTAAAAATAAGGAGGAAATAATATGTTAAAAATTAATGGCGCATGGTATGTAGATCAATTGCCAACTCAAATAGTTGTAGAACTGGAGGACGGATCACTGTCTAAAGTTAATCTGACACCATATCGCGAGATTTCTGTCACAGACCTAACACAGTACAAAGGCTACCATCCGCGCAGGCTTAAAGGCAGTCCTCTGCCGGAATATTTTTATCGGTTTTATGGACTGGAGAAAAATAACGAGAGTCTTACAGAGGTAATCCATATACGCATCACACCGACCGAAAAACAAAAACTAGAAACTGCAACAGAAAGTCAAGATAAGACCACATCAGAACTGCTGCGGGATTTTATTAGATCGTTATGATGCGGCACATATGCAAGCAATGCGGGGCTGCTTTTGACGGAGGACCACGCGCATATTATTGCCCATCCTGCAGGGCGGACAGAATTAGGCAGCAATGCAGAAGTTTTAAAGCCAGGTGTAAACAGGGAGATATACGCAGATTAGGATCAATCGATATATGCATTGCGTGTGGTAAACCATATGCCGTAAAAGCAGGATTACAAAAATATTGCGCAGACTGTGCGCCAAAGATGATTGCAGAGGCAGATCGGATCGGAGGACTGCAGTATTATTACAAAAACAGGGAGAGTATTAATCCTGTGCGATACGAGCGGCGTAAAAAGATCGCAGTATGCAAGATCTGTGGCACTGAGTTTGACGCACACGGTACCAGACGGGTATACTGCGATCAGTGCAGACGCTCAAAACGTAAACAATAGATAATGGTTATCAGCAGCTATCCGGAGCTGCTCTTTTTTTATGCTCTCCCACCCGCAACCACCGAAAGCCATTACTGCAGCATACGCCTTGAGGAATCGTATACATTTTGGTACGATGCCTCGGATTATATCGTGCCTACATTTTGGGCACAGCCTGTACGGAGCAGTGCCGACAAAGAGCAACGTATAGAAGGTACGCGAATCGGAAACGGTAGTACATCAGCCCTACTTCGGTAATATTGAAATTGTAAGATAAAAACCATTGACAGAACGCACCATATCGGTATAATTATAAACGTGGATTTAATCTATCCGTGAAAGGCAGAGCACCTGATTTTGTTTTAGAATACAGTTGGCATACTTTTGGCATACGCGCATGTGAACATGAGATAATATGAGAAACTGAAAAAGGCTCAAAATGCCCATATTACTACACCAAAAGGAATGAGAAAACGTATTCTGCCTGACTTTTAATCAGGGTGTCCCGCGTTCGAATCGCGGATGGGTCACCAGCAAAGTGCCTATAATAGGCACTTTTTCTTTACTCAAAAATTTGTAAATTACAATTTGGCATACTTTTGGCATACTAAAATAGAAATATCACTTTTAGAATATGAATTTGGCATACAAAAAGGGCATATTTCTATGCCCTAACAGTGTTTACGAATGATTATTCAGCCTACTTTACTTTCTTTTTTTTCGCCTTTACAATGGAGTTTTCAATGGCATTTTCGATCGTATTGGATACCGTCTGATCCACTTCGGCAAACATATGCGTATAGGTGTCTGCCGTAATGGATATGCTGGAGTGTCCCAGCCTTGATGAAACCTTTTTAATATCGATTCCCTCAGCGTTTGCAACACTTGCCATCGTGTGCCGCAGATCATGCAGTCTGATGTGATCCAGTTTGGCTTTTTCGCAGGCCATGTCAAAACGATGGGTAAGGTAGTTGGGTTTCATTGGCATTCCGCCAGGCAAAGTACAGATAGAATTGCTCAGGATATATTCGTCACCGATCTTCTGACGGTTAGAGGCTTGCCACTGCTGTTGCTCTGTCAATATAGAAGCGATAAACGGGCCGACTGCAATAGGCCTGTTCGATCTATGCGTTTTTACATCTGCCAGATCAATTCGTTTATCTCGATTATTATTGATAAGCGCATCAGATATCCAAATTTTACCGTCTTTATAATCGCTCCATTTTAATCCGAGAGCTTCGCCCCTACGGAGACCGAGCGTAACACATAATAATATAGGTGCAAATAGGCAGCGGTATGGACTGGCTGGATCATGTATGCTGTTCATCAACATTCCGATCTGATCGGTCGAGTATACGCGCTGTTCGCATTCGGGTTTTTTGGGTTTTTTTGCGTATATAGTAGGGTTGTCATGTATCATTTTGCTTTCGGTAGCCTTTTTGAAAGCCATACAGAGCACTCTGGCCACTTGAATTGCGGTATAGGGTGATATTTCGGCTTCAACTGAATTGTAAAGCTGTTGCACATCCTTGACGGTTACATCGGATATTTTCTTATTACCGATCTTTTCTTTGATATGCTTAGCAGTATTGGTATAGCTTGCAATAGTATTTGGGCGCTGAGTGGTGCAGAACAGTTTGATATAATCGTCAATCCATTCAGATACAGTGGTTTTGTCTACAGGGTTGACATATGAACCGGAACGGAGCGATACCTCTGCATTTTTTGCATAATTAATAGCATCCTGTTTGATGCGAAATCCGCCTTTTTGACGGATTATTTTTTTATTATTGCTGTCATATGATTCAACATACTGACAATACCATGTTGATCCGCGCTTCCGATAGGTTGCCATATTCATACCTCCATGCTACACAATAAAGCTTTATATGAATGCTGCTCCACAAGAATTTTATATTACTCTTTATAACTTTTACTTTGATATGTAACTTTCAACATGGGAAAGAGATCATCACAATAAAGCGATTCTTTTATAGTCATTGTTGAATTGTCAAATATTGCGTAGGCTTCCATCATACCCAATTGGAGTGCCGTACCCCAATAGGTTTTATCATTGCGATAAAGAGGGTTGTACCATTTAATTTCATCCTTTAATGGATCACCATATTTTTCTTTTAGCTCTGCACTAATAGTGCTAAAATCCGAAAAATATTTATTCGTAATCTGATGAGTAATATTAAATTCATAATACATTAAATAAAGCTGATCACTTTCATTAAAAACATAATAAACTGTAGCTTCATAGTCTCCTAATAAAACATATCCAACCAGTTTGGAGCCTTCCTCGGAAAGCTTGGCTTCTGAATCTAAACGCATTACATCTTTTTGGCTCATACCAAATTTTACAGTGCGAACATCCGGATCAGGAATGGGAGAAGCTGTAACACCCTTAATGAAACCAAAGACAGAACCTGTTTGATATGTAGAAACAAGCATGATAAAAACAACAATAAGCGCTAATAAACTTAAAGAAAGTACTGACAGCAGTAACTTTTTTAAAAACGAAAACTTCATCAAATACCTCAAAAAAATCAAAATATTAACTATATGTATATAAAACTATAACGGCTTAACATATAACGCTAAATTCAAAATTAAGCTCGCTTCTCTTTTTTGATTGCCACTTCCGGCAAGCCCAGGAAGCGGCGAACACCATTCTTCACATCTATACTGGCAGCTTCATATGCTTTTGCCATTTCGATCGCATCATCTGTTAATTCAAGTTTAGGTTCAGGGACGGGATAGCTTTCATCTCTGCCAAGTAAATAATCAACAGACACATGAAAATAATCAGCAATGGCAGGAAGATGCTTGGAATTTTCGGGACTGGTTCTACCGTTACCCCATTGGCTAATTAAACTATCAGATATATATAAGTCCCTTGATAAGCGATACTTCGTTACACCATTTTGTTCCATTAACTGAAATATTCGTTGTGCAACTTGCACATAAAACACCACCTTTTTTTGTGCACTATTACAATAACGTAGAATACCACGATATTAATATTGACTATCGTAGTACACCACGATATAATACCACCATAAGCAACAAGAAAGGCACGGAATAAAACACATGTACCCAGTAGCTAGTGCTCCCAGTTACTAGTGTGCCAAGTTGCTTATGAAGAAATCAGTGCTGAATGAATTGCGACCTCACCAGCACTGATATTTTAACAGAGAGAACAACAAAAAGCAACAACAAAAATAGAAAGGAAGTGAAAAACATGGAAAATAGCCATATTTCGACACAGGAGACAGCAAAAAGGCTGGGTGTAACGCCATGGACGGTATGTAAATATTACCGAAATGGCAAATTAAAAGGATTTTGCCTTGCTACAAAGTTGGGGTTACAGATAGAAGAAGAATCTGTACGCAGGTTGATTTTAGAAAATAGTAACACAAAGAAAATAAGGACATAAAAATAATTATTTAACCGGAGGCGGGGCAAGCGTTGAAAGGAGCAACCTAAATGTCACAAATAAATGCGGAAACACTTAGATCACTTGGAATAGAAAAGCTGTTTTATACAACTGATGAGGCAAGCAAAATACTGGGAGAGACAATTTTCCCTCCGGACAGAATAAGAAGAATGTGCAGAGAAGGTGTTATTAAAGTAGCACCCAGAGAACTAACCGGCACAAAATCATATGCAATATCCAGGGATGCGTTATTGGAATTTTATGAACGAATAATCCAAATGAGAGCATGACGGCATGGTGGATGTCGTAAGAAAGGAGTCAACCACATGAGAATCATTATATTTATTGCATCTTTTATATTCGCTTTAATTTTGTGGGTGTTATGGTGCTTGATGAGGTCGGCAGCGTGCGAAAGCCGGAGAGAAGAGGCAAGGCATAGTGCCGACAGGGATAATATGGATCGGTGCGATAAGCCGATCGGAAAGGAGTGACAGAAGATGGATAAGCAGTCAACAAAGACGCAGCTGCTGGAGCAACAATTTGTAATTGAAGGTTATCGGGGACTGACAGACCAACAGGAGACATACATAGCAAAACTGGAGAATGATTTGATCATATCCGAATCAAGCAAGGAGGCGGGACGGGAATGAGCGGATATAAAAGCAAAGTATATACAGACCGTCCAGAGTATGCAGATTTCGATGCTCCGCATAAGTTCGAAGCCATTAAAAGCATAATCGCGAGACGGTTGATTGAGCATCCGAATGCAATCTGCTCGTACTCTGGCGGAAGTGACAGCGACATTATGTTACATCTGATCGAAATGGTGCGAAAAATCTTCAATCTTCCGCCCATCCAATACTGCTTTTTTAACACCGGGCTCGAGATGGACGCAATAAAACGCCATGTCCGCGAAATAGCGGAATTGTATAGCGTCACAATCACCGAGCACCGCCCGAAAAAAGGTATCGTGCAATCAACACGAGAACACGGAATACCGTTTGTATCAAAAATCATGTCGGCTGGGTTAGAGGGCGTGCAAACAAAAAACATCCCGCTATCCATTGCAGCAGAATACGCAAACGCAGAGGATAAAACGGCAAAACGGGCAGAGCTTCGTGAACGCTACCCAAAATGCGAATCGCCAATTAATTTTCTGTGCGGGTGCAATTCCGCCGGGGATCCACGGCCGGACATTCAGCTCGTCATCGGATCATCAAAATATATGCTTGATTTTATCACCGAAAACCCGATCCCATTCAGGGTCAGCAACAAATGTTGCACTGATTGCAAAAAGCATTTGGCGCACAGCGTGCAAAAGTCATTTGACATGATAATTACTGGAGAGCGCCGGGACGAGGGCGGCATGAGGTCTGTTCCGCGCCAAGACAATACGTCAATGTGCTTTTCCGAAGCAGCTGATGGCAAGTACCGACTTAGACCCCTATTTTATGTGTCTGACGCGGACAAGCAATGGTACAAAAACTACTACGGAATTCGATATTCGGACGCCTATGAGGTATATGGTCTAACACGCACAGGCTGTTGTGGATGCTCCATATCGGCGAGAGCAGTAGATGATTTGGAAAAGATACGACCGTACGAGCCGAATTTAGTAAAGGCGGCGTGGAACGTGTTCGGCGACAGCTATAGATACCGGCAGCAGTACAACGATTACAAGGCGCTTAGGGCGGCACAGAAGAAACAGATGGAAATGCAGATTGAAACAGCGAAGGAGGCACAGTGATGAGTAGCGGATACGATCAGGCAAAAAAAATGCGCGATCAAATTAAAAGGTTTGAAACGCTCTTGAAAGCCAAAGCAGACCGATTAAACAGCAAAGAAAATCTTACTCCGCATGAAGATTCCACGTTCGAAGAAGTTATTACTGAGCTGCAAGAAATGCAAGACATCGGACTGATTGAAACGTGGAGGTGGGATTGAGATGTACGGTATCTGCATTTTATTCGCAGTGGTTATGGTGGCAGCCTGCCTGTACACCATTCACGAGGACAAGCCTTGCACCCGGCGGACGGTGAGACGATTATCAAAATTATTTAGATTGGAGGTAGAAAAATAATGAAACAAAGATCATTAAAAGGACGCATCCAGATAGATCTTCCGGCACCGATAGACGAGACAGTGTATTTAGCTCGCTATAACGGATCAACAATGCGGTGGACGGTAATGGACTATAAGATGGTCGGTTATTTGTACCAAGGAGATGGCGAAGATTATTACATACTTGATAATCATGAAACGGATGATAGACAGCTGTGCCATATTAGCCTACTTGGAATTCTTCTTTTTGTGGTAGAAGAATCGGCTATGAGGGAAGCAGCAGAGCGAAACGGAGAAATAGATAGATTTAATGAACAAATAAAAAAACGGTTCAGCACCCCTACCAGAGAGCTCTAAACCGTTTCAATCCACAGGCAAAATGCCCATGCCTTAGTATAGCATTTTGCGGGTGTGACGTCAAGTTTTTATGTGCGGCAGGAGCCGCAGAATGCGCCGAAATCAGGGCGCATGCGTCCTTGTTAAGGGTATTAACTTTAGGACGTAACCCCTAAGAACATAAACCCAAAAATACTAAGGAGAAAAGAATATGCCGTACATAGAAAAACGAATAGTCTCTGGCCCAATGCTGGAGATAGAGAGATACGCCATAACGGATACCGGTAGACGGAAACCGAGAAGCCCAAACGAAAGACCATCAACGGAGGAGCAGCAAAAGCTAAATGATAAAAACGCAAAAAAAACCATCTCAAGATTGGCAAATGCGAATTTCACATTAAATGACTTCTTCATGTCGGTCGACTATGCGAAAAAGATACCGGAGGCGGAAGCAAAAAAGAAGCTCCGAAATTATTTCAGAAAGCTAAATGCCTTGCGAAAAAAGAAAGGGCTGCCACAGCTGAAGTATATATCCACTACAGTAATGAAATGCGGAAAGCCTCACCATCACATAATCATGAGCGGTAATGGCATGACACTAGATGAAGTGGAGGGATTATGGGGCGGGGATGATCGGATCAACATTTCAAAATTAAAGCCTGATGCATTCGGTTTAGAGGGTGTGGCAAAGTATCTGGCAAAGCAAGGGCAATCAAAGCGACGATGGAACAGCAGTAAGAACCTAAAAAAGCCTGAGATCACAAGAAAAATAATAAAAAGAATCAATATTTACAAGCAGCCACAGCCGCCAAAGGGATACAAGATCATACACACAGAAACGCAGGACAATATTTACACAGGTCCATACCAATACATAGTAATGACCAAGTTTTTTACGGAAGACAGAAACGGAGGCGGATAGCATGAAACGACAGAAATATGAATTCCACTGCAGAGGGATATACGACAATCAAGTATATGGCTGCATCGAAACGGAATATTCGCCAGAAGATGCAAAGAGAGAAGCTGCAAAGCGTTGGGATTGTGATCCGGACAAAGTATGGATAGTAAAGGTTACGGAGGTAAATTAAATGCAGCCATACATAGAATTTTTAAAATCAAAAATGGAGATCGCCAAGGACACAGGCTTTGATGTGTCTGACAGTGAAATCAACCAGGTATTGAAGCCACACCAGCGTGACGGTGTAAGATGGGCGGTCAAAGGCGGAAGGCGGGCACTATTTGAAGCCTTTGGTTTGGGTAAGACAGCGCAGGAACTGGAATACTGCAGGATCGTGACAGATCATGTGGGAGGGAAATCACTTATAGTTCTTCCGTTGGGTGTTAAGCAGGAGTTTACAAGGGATGCGGTAGAGCTTCTGGGGATAACTGCTCCGGTGTATGTCCGTAACATGGCCGAGGTAAAAGCTACAGATGCCAATATCCTGATGACTAACTATGAGCGGGTACGGGATGGGGATATCGATCCAACGTATTTCACTGCTACGGCATTGGATGAAGCATCGGTGCTCCGCAGCTTCGGAAGCAAAACATATCAGACTTTCCTTTCAGTAACCATTACGAATACACACCCAGCTATAACGATTTCGGACATAACCAAAATACGCAGCGATTCATGGAACAGATGGATTATCTAACACCGCAGCTGCTCCGTATCTTAAAGCCAGGGCGGGTATATGCGTGCCATGTAAAAGACAGAGTGCTTTTCGGTAATGCTACCGGCACAGGGATGCCGACCATGGAACCGTTTCACTCTATCTGCATCAAACACTATATGGATCATGGCTTTCAGTATTTCGGAATGATTACAATCGTGACAGATGTGGTTCGTGAAAACAATCAGACCTATAGGCTTGGATGGAGCGAGCAGTGCAAAGACGGATCAAAGATGGGAGTAGGGTGCCCAGAGTACATTCTCCTGTTCCGCAAACTGCCCAGCGATACAGGAAAGGCTTATGCGGATGAACCGGTACGCAAGACAAAGGAGCAGTACACACGGGCGCAATGGCAGATAGATGCGCATGGGTATTGGAGATCATCCGGAAATAGGATTCTGACAAAGGAAGAGCTGCTGTCCATACCGGTGAACAAGCTGCAGGCTGCCTATCGTAAATACTCGAAAGAAGCGGTTTATAGCTATGAGGAGCATGTTGCATTGGCAAAGAAACTGGATGCAGACGGAAAGCTCCCTGCATCATTTATGGTAGTAGCACCAGGCAGCTGGACGGATGAAGTATGGGACGATATAAACCGGATGCGCACACTGAACACCACACAAAGCCAGCGAAGGCAGCAGATGCACGTATGCCCTTTGCAGATTGATATTGTGGAGCGGATCATCAACCGGTATAGCAATCCAGGTGATGTTGTGCTTGATCCTTTCGCAGGTCTTTTCACCGTTCCCATGATGGCAATTAAGTCCGGCCGTTTTGGCTGCGGAATAGAACTAAATGCAGATTACTTCCGTGATGGCGTAGGATATTGCAAAGCCGAGGAATCCAAACTGGATATGCCAACATTATTTGATTTTATGGAGGAAATAGTATGAAAAAAACAACAGTATATCTTGCAGGGAAAATGAGCGGACTTACAAAAGAGCAAATGACAGCATGGAGGGAATATGCAAAAGTAGCACTTGAACAAATAGGGGCAAAAGCCATAAGCCCATGTGACTTTTATAATTTTGATATGTCAATATCCAGTTACACGGAAAAGGAGATCATGAGATTTGATATTTGGGCAGTACAACACAGCGACATAATCCTACTAAACCTTGATTATCCGGACAGCATAGGAACTGCCATAGAGGTATTCGAAGCATATAAAAAAGGGATACCGATCATTGCATACCGGACAGATGGGAACTTTTCATCGGTGCATCCGTGGATTTTAGAATGCGTGGATAAAAAATTTACCGGAAGAAATGCAATATGGGATACGGTAGAATACATCAAAAATTATTACATACGAGCACTGGAGGCGGAGTAATGGCAGTATATTTTACCGAAGAACAATATCAAAACGCTATCCGAGGCGGGGCGCCACTCGTAAAAGTCATTGAAAAGCAAAAGAATCCTTTAAGACAACTGCGGAGTTATCAATCCAGAGCCAACGGGGAAGCTTTTGAAAACCTTATAAAAGCTGCTTGCAAAGAGTATAAAAAACAGGGAATGGCCAACATTGAAAAAACGCCGGAGCCATTTAAGATTACAAGAGACTTAGGGAACGGACAGTTTCAAGGACATTTTGAAAAAATGGCACAGCCGGATTTTAAGGGAACGCTCCGAGGCGGGCGGGCAATAGCATTTGAAGCCAAGCATACAGACAATGATCAGATTGAGTATGCAAGGCTCACAGAAGAGCAGATAGAGCAGATGGAGCTTCATTATCAGATGGGGGCAGAATGTTTCGTACTGGTATCATATCGCTTTTCACGGTTCTTTCGGGTGCCATGGGAAGCATGGAGAACAATGAAGCATCTGTATGGCCGTAAATATATGAAGCTGGAAGAGCTGCTGCCATACAGGGTACCAATGAAAAATGGCGTAATTAAATTTATAATTGATGGAGGAAAAGAAATATGAACGAGATTTTATTCAGAGCGCAGAGATGCGATAACAAGGAATGGGTGGAAGGTTTTCTATTTAAAATGTTTTTTCGCCAAGAAGTTTTTGTTATTCAAAGGTTTCGAGAAGATAAATTCATAGGAGAATACGAAGTAATTGAGGACACCATCGGTCAATACACAGGCTTGACAGACAAGAACGGTAAAAATATTTTCAAAGGCAATATTACAAAATTAGTTTTGCCAGATGGTGAAGTTCGTTATTTTGAGGTTGATATAAAAACAGTTGTTAGAACAATAAAATGTCATCCTGATTTTGATGATGAATATGCAAAAGTGGAAATTACCGCTGTAGTTTTAAAATGGAATGGCTATGAATTATTTCCTTGCGTTGACGAGAACGGTATAAGCGATATAGATAAAATGGAAGTAGTGGGTAATGTTTATGACAATCCAGAAGTTTTGAAAGGAGATAAGTATGTTTAATAGTGAAACCAATACACTGGAGATTGATGAAGATTTTGTAATGGAGCCGAAAGGTAGGCTCGGAGCCTGTCGCTATTGTGGTGAAATGGTATTGGCTGAATACACGGATGAAATGACCACGGCAGAACGAGACGATATGGCAACGCAATTTTGTGTATGTCCGGCAGCCAAAGCGGTAGCAGATAAGCAAGCCCAAAAACAAGGGGCAAAGCGAAAGATTCAACAATTATTTGGTGAGGATGCCGAAAAGAAGGGGCTAAGTCCGGTAAGTCAGGATATCATAGAAATTATGGAAGGCGCAATAGAACTCATCAGTGCAGAGCAGATATGGAGCATTTCAATAGAGCTTGAAGCAGGCGGAAAAGGCAAGCTATCCCGAAATAACAAAGACAAGATCAACGTGGAGCGCACAGAGACACAGAAATATAAGCTCGAAGGGTAATCGGAGGCGGATATGAACGGAGTTATAAGAGTATTCCCTCAGCGAACCAGTTTTACACCGAGTGATCCGTATGCGTTTGTTGGACTTCCTCCGCATGAAATGTTTATACCAGAACACGATGAAGTACATGTGTGTGGTGTTTTCTCTTGGGACAAGAAGTATTGTGAAGATTTAGCTTACCAATGGGAGGGCAAAACAAAAAAACAAGTGAAGTTAGGCGGGCCAGCTTTTGGAAGCGAAGTAAATGAGTTCAAACAAGGCATGTATATAAAGCCTAATATTATCTTTACAAGCAGAGGATGCAATAATAATTGCCCATGGTGCATTGTACCGAAACTTGAAGGAAGACTGCGGGAGCTACCTATATGCTCAGGAAACATAATTCAAGACAACAACTTTTTGCAGGCAAACAAGACACACAAAGATAAAGTTTTTGAAATGCTTAAGTCTCAAAAGCATGTTGTATTCAAAGGCGGATTAGAAACGGATTTAATAGACGATCGCTTTATAAACGGATGTACAAGCCTAAAATACCTTCCTGAGCTATGGATAGCTTGTGATACAGACGGAGCCATTCAAAGGCTGAAAAAAGCTACAGAAAAGCTGAAAAAGGCAGGATTCGACCGTAATAAAATCTACTGCTATGCGCTGATCGGTGATGATATGGATAAAAACGAAGCACGTTTACAAGAAATATACCATGCAGGTGCTATGCCATTTGCACAACTATATCAGCCGATCGGAGCAGATATAAAACAGGATTACAGTGACGATTGGAAAAAGTTCCATCGGATGTGGTCAAGACCGGCAGCAACGGTGACACATTGCGAAAAGGGAACGAGCTTTAAAAACTTTAATACATAATGGAGGATATCATGAATAAAGAATACGAACTACCGGTAATACATTTCTTCTGCGGAAGCGGAGGTGGGGCATACGGAATGCAGAACAGCACCACAGAGTATAAGGGCGTGAAAGGTCGCTTCACCACTCTGCTGGGTATAGATTGTGATCCGTATTGCTGCAAGGACTTTGAGAAGCTTACGGGCGTACCGGCGGCACAGATGGATCTGTTTGACCGTAAGCAGTACATAGACTTCTGGGGACACGAACCAACAGCAGATTGGCATGAAATCACACCGGAAGATATAAGGGCAGCGTGCAAGGGCATAGCTCCATATGGAGCATTCATGTCAGCACCATGTAAAGGCTTCTCCGGATTGCTTCCTGAAAAGAGTGCAAAGACACCAAAGTATCAGGCATTGAACAGACTTACTATCAGATCAATAAAGCTACTGTGTGAAGCGTTTATGGATGATCTACCAGCATTCATTCTGTTTGAGAATGTACCCCGTATTAAAACACGGGGTAGAAAGCTGGTGGATGAGATAGAAAGTATACTCAAAGCATACGGATACGAAATCAATGAGGCGGATCACGATTGCGGAGAGATCGGGCAGCTGGGGCAGTATAGAAAGCGTTTCCTGCTTATAGCCCGCAATCCTCAAAAGATACCTGCATTCATCTACCAGCCAAAGAAGTACAAGCATAAGACCATTGGGGATATTATAGGTCCCATACCAATGCCAGGGGATACAGAAGCATGCGGTCCTATGCACAGGATGCCAAACCTCGCTTATAAGACATGGGTGAAACTGGCCATGATACCTGCAGGCAAAGATATTCGGGCATTGGGCGAAAAAGCTATGAGCCAAACATGCAAGGTACAAGAGTTTGACAGCACAGCAATCACCGTTACAGGAAGATCAGGATTCAATATGAAAGGGCAAGGGTGCCAAGCTGTAGCAGACAGTAGAGCAGGGCAGCTTTCCGTATCTGATTATGAGGATCCATCCAGAACGGTCACAGGAGCCAAGGATATTAATGCCCATAATGGAGGTATCGTGCTGGCAGACAAACGCTTTCACGCAAACCGTATCCAAGTACAGCCATTTGATAAGACCGCCAATACCGTTACAGGCGGCACAGGGGTATTCCAAGGAGCAGGTATCATCTGTGATGTAAGATACGGAAAAGCGGGAAAGTTCGGAAACAATTATCAAGTGAACGAATATGACCAGCCTGCAAACACTGTAATAGGCGCAAGGATAGGCAGCGGAGCTCTTTTAGTCGCAGATAAGCGTAATACATATAATGCGGGTAAATGCCTTGTGATGGATTATAACAAGCCAAGTAATACAATTACGGCAAACGGAGATATACATACACAAGGCGCAGCTGCTATTGCAGATCCACGTATTTCAGAAGATCAAAAAGGTACATGGAACCGTTCACAGGTAACATTCATCCAGGAGTGGGACAAGCCGAACGGTACCGTAACCGGAAAAGGAAATATACACGGGGCTGGCAGCACATTGGTGGCTGATCCAAGAACACCGGAAGAGAATGAAAACGGTATCTGGATCATTATTGCAGAGGACGGCACATGGCATAGACCGTTGACCACATTTGAGCTGGCTATGCTGCAAGGATTTCCAAGTACCTATGCAGACGGATCTCCGTTGTGCCTATCCGGTAAAAGTGATGCCAGGTGGAGAGAGCATATCGGGAACGCAGTACCGCCTCCAGCAGCTCTAGCCATGGGAACAGTATTACTTGAAACCATCATCCCGTGTTTGGTAGACGGATGGCACTGGGGAACATCAGATCAGATTATATGGGTGGATAATCAAAAAGAAAATAAGGGAGGTCACATATATGCCTAAATATGCAGAGAACACAACGGTATCAAGTGAACTTTCAAGGCTGGAGATCGAGCGGACACTTATAAAATACGGGGCAAGCAGTTTCATGTATGCATCATCAGAGGGAAAAGCAATGATCGCCTTTAAAATGTACGATCGACAGATTAAGTTCCTTCTCCCTTTGCCACCTATAAGCGATTATAAATACACACCGAGCGGAAGACAAGAACGTACGGCAAACAGCCAAAGAGAAGCCTGGGAGCAAGCATGCCGGCAGAGATGGAGAGCGCTGCATCTGGTAATCAAGGCAAAGCTGGAGGCGGTAGAATGCGGAATATCGGTATTTGACGATGAATTCATGGCAAACATACTCCTGCCGAACAATCAAACCGTAAGCGATTTCATGGGGCCGCAGATAAAGGATGCATATCTCACAGGAACAATGCCGTCACTGCTTCCGATGCTGGAAGGATAAATATAACCGTTTGCAGTAACCTGCAAAAGAAAGGATACATATGAAACCGATATTATTTAATACCGAAATGGTAAAGGCAATTTTAGATGGAAGAAAGACGGTGACCAGGAGAGTTTTAAAGGAGTATGTGCCTGATGACGCAGAATTTGGCTATACTTTCTTTACTCTTAAAGGTTCAATCAGCGCCAGAGGTAATTTTATTAATGGATACGGTGAAAAGATTTATAAATTACCACATAAAGTCGGTGATGTTCTATATGTAAGGGAAACCTTTGCAACCACTATGTGCGATATTTTCTATAAGGCAGATGATACTGATTATGATGGTAATTGGCGCCCATCAATCCATATGCCCAAAGAAGCTGCACGAATCTTCTTAAAGGTGACCGCTGTAAGAGTAGAAAAATTGAAGGAAATTACAGAAGCCGATGTAGTGGCAGAAGGTACAAAAGACGGTGACAAGTATATTGAAGTGATGGGGGGCGATATAGCCTATTACCATATCGCCTGTTTTGAAATGTTGTGGAACAGTACTTTAAAGGAGAAGCAGACAGGGCCGCTTTCTCCCTACCGCTTTTGTTTTAACCCGTGGGTATGGGTGATTGAATTTGAAAGAACGGAGCGTGAAAGCAAATGAGAAAACAAATGACAGAAAAACATCTGGAAGAGATTAAGGCATTTATTATAAAACAACAATGTAAATTAAAAAACAGCCATATGTTGCGAACCACAGAGGCTGATTTCACGAGTGATGAAATTCAGGCGTACATTGATGATTTTTCACAATACAAAAATATACTCGCATTGATTGTAGAGATGAGAGAGATTAAAGTAAAATTGTCAAGGCTAAAACAACTCCAAGCCGAGAACGCACAGCTTCGGAAGCAGAGGGATGATATAGTAAATGTCGTAGAAATGTGCCCACATTGTGACAACGAAATAGAAATGGCGTGGGATGTTGACCTATATGGATATAAAGCATATTGTCCTGTGTGCGGTAATCGACTTATGCTGTGTGACGAATGCCTGCATAACGAAAATATAAAGGGCGTGGATAGTGGTTATTGTGATTATTGCACTGAAACAGATACCTGCAGATATAACACTGAACACGCAAAGAATGAATTAAGTGAGGATGCATTATGCGTAAATGGTCTATGCTGTGACTGTGCAAAAGCAGGAGAGAATAGCATTTGCGGAGATTACTCTGAAAACGAGCATTGCCCGCACAGAACGGAAGATGGAAGCTGCTGGACGGATCCAAAGAACGAGCAAAGAACGGAGGCGGAATAAACATGTATATAAAAATAAAACAACATAAAAAGGGAGACGGAGGGATTATATGTATGCCGCGAAAATCAAACGTACCGTATCCCAAAAATACAGACTGGAAACTCGTTATATGTCCTATATGCGGCGAAGAATGCTGGGAGGCTGACGAAACAAGAAAGCTAATACAAAATGAAGGCATGAAGGCAGCGTGTACACAGTGCGCATTTAAAGCAGGAATAGAAGCACAAATAGCAGGAGGCGGAATAAACAATGAATAAAACGAAGATAGATTGGTGCGATAGCACATGGAACCCTGTTACCGGCTGTCTACACGGATGCGAATACTGCTATGCTCGGAAAATAGCTGCCAGATTCGGAGGTGCGAGCGAAACACATCATAATGAAACCGTAGGTTCGCAATGCCAATGGGAAACAGAAGAAACAGGCAAGGTACATGATTTAATAGAACCTATTTATGATGTTGACAGAGGTCAAAAAGCACCATATCCATATTATTTTGATCCTACCTTCCACCGTTATAGGCTGGATGATTATGCGAACAAGCAAGGAAAGAATATATTCGTTTGTAGCATGGCGGATTTGTTCGGAGAATGGGTACCTGATGAGTGGATCGATGAAATTATAGCACGGTGCAAAGGAACAAAGCAACATAACTATTTATTTCTAACAAAGAATCCGCATCGGTATATGAGAATAATCAAATATTCATTTCAAAGTTATAAGTCATTATGGTTTGGCGCATCTGCTACAAATTATCCGGAGTTATATACAAATGCAAGTATACTTGCTTGCCATCACTTAGATAGTAAAAGTAATACATTTATTTCAATTGAACCTATACTCAAAGAAATAGATCCAATACCATATCAATATGTACGGCATATTCAATGGGTTATTATTGGAGCAGAAACCGGAAACCGAAAAGACAAAGTGATTCCGAAGAGAAAATGGATACAAACACTCGTAGACTGCTTTAAGGCCGCAGAAGTTCCGGTATTCATGAAGGAAAGCCTTCGTGAGATTATGGGAGATGAATTTATCCAAGAGTATCCAGAATCTCTGAAACCAAAGAATAAGCAGAGAACGGAGGCGGAATAAACAATGGCCACAAAAGATAAAATCTATATCCGCGGTAAGCGTGAAGAATGGATCACACAAGATGAAATGGCAAATCGTATAGGCTGGAGCGCTCCTACTTTGCGAGATAGGATGAAAGACCATAAGTTAACTATCAAGAAGTCAGAGAAGGATAAAAGAAAAGTGCTTATCAATCTCGGAGAGGCAGCAGATGCAGCAGGAGTGACGATATTACCAAAGGGATCAACAAATAATCCGGCTGAGCGCAAGAATATATGTGATACCTGCTGGGTATCGATCAAGGATGATGGGAAAGCAATATTCTGTAGAGATATATTTTGTAAATATAGGGGGAAATACAGGAAATGACGAAAGAAGAATTGTCAAAGTACATAAGTGTAAAGAATGAAATCCCGCTATTAGCTGCCAGACTTTTAGAATTGGAAGATTCTAAAGAGAATATTACGTCTAAAATTACCGGAATGCCATCATCAGGTATTATAACAGACAGGACAGCATCTATTGTAATAAACATTGATGAAATAAGGAATATGCTCATTCTTAAATATACTGAATGCAGGGTAGAATATAACCGATTGAACAGATTTATACTGGGAATTGAAGATAGCGAAATCAGACAAATATTAACACTTAAATATGTAAATGGACTGTCATGGCCAGGGGTAGCAGCTGCAATGGGTAATGCTGGTGATGGAAGCACAGAAAAGAAGAAGCATTACAGATATCTTAACACCCTAAAAATTCCCTGAATTCCCGAAGATTAAATGATATACTTTAAGCGTGAAAGGCAGCCAATAGAAAGGCTGCTTTTTTACTAATGAAAGTGGTTGTAACATGAACATACATTTTGTGAGCAGTTGCACAGGCAACTGCTTTTTCACACCGGACAAAAAAGGTACTTCCCAGGGGGGTAAACCTAGGCAGGTACAGGGTGTCCCATTCCATGGCTGGATTTAAGTAAAAAAAATCAGGTAAAAATGTAAAAGGATGAATTCAATGCAAATCGTTAATATGCCCGTGGGAAGCCTGAACGAGTACAAAGGCAATCCGCGCAAGAATGACATCGCCGTAGAAGCGGTTGCAAATAGTATTCGTGAATTTGGATTCAAGGTGCCGGTAATTATCGACCGTGAAAATGGTGTGATTGCAGGACATACAAGAATCAAGGCAGCACGAAAGCTGGGCATGATAGAAATTCCATGTATCATTGCAGATGATCTGACCGAAGAGCAAATAAAAGCCTTTCGGATTGCTGATAATTCCACCGCAGATTTGGCCGAATGGGATATTGAATTATTGCAGATAGAATTGGCGGATATAGGAATCGATATGAGCCAATTTGGACTATCTGGATTTGATAAAAACATAGAGCCATTTGAAGATAACTTCGATGTTGAAAATGCATATAAAGAAGCAGATATTTCGCATATAAAACAAGGCATGATCTGGCAGCTTGGGGATCACCGTTTGATGTGCAGAGACAGCACTTCTTATGATGATGTGGAAATGCTTATGGCTGGGAGCAAAGCCAATCTAATTATTACGGATCCTCCGTATAATGTGAATGTCCAAGGCAAGGCCGGAACGATACTAAATGATAACATGAAAAGTGATGCATTTAGAAAGTTTCTGTTTGATGCTTTTGTAAATATGCGTGCATTCTGTAATTATGGAGCAGCTGCATACATATTTCACTCAGATTCCGAAGGATATAACTTCCGTGGTGCGTTTTGTGATGCAGGATTTAAATTAGCGCAGACATGCATATGGGTAAAAAATAGCATGGTAATGGGTAGGCAGGATTACCAATGGCAGCATGAGCCGGTGATGTGCGGTGAATCAATAGAGGGCGAATTCGAACCTGTTTTATACGGATGGGATTTAAGATCAGGGCATAAGTGGCACGGTAATAGGAAGCAAAAAACAGTATGGTATTTCGATAAACCGAATAGATCTGACGAGCATCCCACAATGAAGCCAATTCCTCTTATCGCATATCCGATGAAAAACAGTTCTATGCGGAAAGATATAATAATGGATTTGTTTGGAGGATCAGGATCTACTCTGATTGCATGTGAACAAATGGAGCGTTGCTGCTACACAATGGAACTTGATCCAAAGTATTGTAATGTAATAGTGAAAAGATGGGAGAAACATTCTGGATGTACGGCGGTGCTGCTTAATGGATAATAGCATTTATGAGAATCTAAGCCCCGAAGCGAAAGCAGAATGGGATAGGGTTACATCTGATAGCAAAAAAAAATATGATCAGACAGTTTTACATACATATTGCGAGGCGGTCGCTACATATGAAAGGGCAAAAAAAGAATGCTTAAAGTATCCTCTGGTAGGAAAACGAGATGATAAAACGGTAACAAATCCGTATCAAAAAATCATTAATGAGCAATCCAACATAATTTCTAAACTATCAAAACAATTAAAGATAGATAGGAACGAGGCGGTTATGAAAATAGCGGATAAGTCAGTTCGTTTTATTGAAGGGAAGGTGCTTTATTCGTCAAGTAGATTGGCTGATTTTTTAGAGATTACGAATAAAACATTAACAATGTGGAATAAAGAAGGATGTCCGAAGGTTGCAACCGGCTGGTGGGATATAGAAGAGGTATTAAAGTGGCGTGGCCTTATAGGCGGTGGAGCATATGCTACAGAGGAAAAGGCAAAGGCAAAGAATCTGTACGCACGAAAAATGGAAGCAGAAATAATGCTGAAAGAATATCAGATGCAATTTCAAGCTATGAAGAATTCTATTCAGAACGGAGAACTGCTTCGCAGGGATGATGTTATAAGAGAACTTGCATCACTGTTTGCAGGTATAAAGACGGTAATACGAACGGTACCGAGAAAATGCGCAAGCCAATTAACCGGTCTGATTGATAGCAGTGAAATCAGGAGGATAGAAGCAAGCATGATAGAGGTAATTGATAACCAACTGATACAGCTAGGGAATGGTGAGTTTATTGCAGAAAAAGCAAAGGCGAAAAAAATTAAATAGCTATATATCAGAAGCGCTTTCTGCATTTTATCCTCCGGAGAAATTAACAGTATCTAAATGGGCTGAAAAATATCGCATACTCGACAGCCGAACATCGGCGCTGCCAGGACAATGGAGTAATACAAAAACGCCATATCTTAAAGAGATTATGGACGAATTGAATAATCCGTATACAGAAGAAATTGTTTTTGTAAAGCCAACACAGGTTGGCGGTACAGAGAGCCTTATGAATATGCTGGGATATTGCATTGATAATGATCCAGGACCTGCATTGGTTGTGTATCCAACTGACAAACTGGCGGAAACAAACGCTGAAAACAGAATAGCTCCGATGGTTGAATTAAGTCCAAAACTAAGGAGCCAATACAAAATGGCAGATAGCAGTCGTTTAGAAATGAGATTCAAAGATTGCTTTGTTTCGATTGTAGGTGCAAATAGTCCGAGCTCATTGGCAAGCAGACCAATACGCTATCTCTTTTTAGATGAAATAGATAAATATCCAGGCGCAAGTACAAAGGAAGCAGATGCGCTTAGTCTTGCAGAAGAGCGTACAAAAACATTTGATAACAGAAAGGTCTTTAAGACCAGCACGCCCACTGTAAAAAACGGCAACATATGGAAAGCACTACAGACCGCAGAGGTGGTTAAACACTATGAAATGCCGTGCCCACATTGCGGTGAAATGATAGAGTTTGATTTTAAAAATCTTTTATGGGCAAAAGAAGAAAGTATGTCAGATGCGGATCGTGCGAAAAGCGCCTATTATTGCTGCCAAATTTGCGGCGGCATTATCCGCGATAGACACAAGCCGGCTATGCTACGAAATGGCAGATGGACAGCTGTTGAAAAGAAAACAAACAACGCTAAATCAATAGCATATTGGATGAACACACTTTACAGTCCTTTTGTTACTTTTGAAGAGGTAGCAAAAGAATTTCTTGATAGTAAAGATGATCCTGAGCTGCTGCAAAACTTTATTAACTCATGGTTGGCCGAACCGTGGGAGGATGCGAAACTTGTGACAGATGCAGAGACAGTCATGAAGATGCAGACAGAGGTACCAAAGGGGAAGGTACCAGCATGGGCACAAATGCTTACTGGCGGTGTAGATGTACAAGAAAATTATATGTACTATACCATTAGAGCATGGGGACCTAATATGACATCTCAGAACATATTGCATGGACAGGCACTGGGATGGTCAGATGTTGAATATGTGATGAATGCGGAATATGCAAAGGAAAACGGCACAGGAAAGTTGATTGTTTGTTTGTGCGGGGTAGATAGTGGAGATCAAACAGAAGATGTATATGATTTTTGCGACCGTAATAGAGAATGGGCAATACCTGTCAAAGGAAGTTCGCATTCGCTTGATTATTACAAAATAAGCCGTATAAACAGAAGCCAAGAACGTGGCGGCGGTACTGGCATTACATTGATGCTGGTTGATACAAATAAGTATAAAACCATGATTGCATCAAGGTTAAATAGAGAACTTGGCAAGGGAGCATTTATGGTATACAAAGGTTGCGATGATGATTATGCAGAACAACTGACAAGTGAGCACATGATTGAATCACGCAAAGCTGGAAAACTTACACGCCAGTGGGTGAAAAAAACAACAAGAGCAGCGAACCACTATTTTGACTGTGAGGTATATGCGAGTGCAGCCGCCGATGCTATGTCGGTTAGGACGCTCGTTGAAGTAGTGACAGAAGTAAAAGCCAAAGCAAATTCGGATTCAAATGAAGCTGAGCATCAGGCGAATGAGAATAGCTGGAGTTGGAACGATGATAATATTAACAGTAGATGGGGTAGGTGATTATCTTGACCATATCAGAGGCTATTGTAAAAACAGATCAGCGGATCGTAGAAATAGAAGCTGCTATGCGGGCTTGTGAACAAGGCGCGCAAGAATACAACATAGGAAATAGAAGAATACGCAGGGTAGATTATAATGCCCTTCGCAGCGAGAGAGACTTTTTATACAGACAACGAGAAGCATTAAATTCTCAACAATCGCCGGAGCTATTGAATGCTGTAGCGGCATACTTTTGCGGGAGGTAACTGAATGGAAATAACAGGTATTGAAAAATTAATTGCAGTATTCAGTCCCAAGAAAGCAATGGAGCGAATCAGCTACAGAATGGCCATGGATGAAATGAGGGGGATATATGGTGGCTATGATGCAGCAGATAATTCGAGATTAAACCGTGGACGCGACACAATAAACTCTCCTGCATCACGGGTTGATAATCTAAGCAGGGATGTACTTAGGGCTAGGGTGAGAGCAGCTGAAAGAAACTCAGATATCATTGAAGCAATGATAACGGCTATCACCAGAAATGTAATTGGTGGGAAAGGTATCAGATTACAAATTCGCCTTTCAGATGGGCAAGAAGTATTAGAAAATGAATTTGATAAGCTGGAGCTTTTGTGGAAACGCTGGTGCAGAGAATGTGATGTGTCTGGCACACAAACATTTAGGGAAATGCAAGAGATGATTGTACGCCGGTACAAACTGGATGGCGGCATTTTCATTTTAAAGGTATACACCAAAGATAGTTTCCCATTTAAATTACAGGTTATTGAAGTAGATGAATTGGACAGTACATATAATACCGGAAAAGATGAGAACGGAAATAGAGCTGTAAACGGTATCAAATATAATCAATTCAATAAACCGGTTAAATATTACTTTGTTAAGTATGATGCCAATGGTCTTTTAACAGGTGAGCGGATAGAGGTTGATGCAAAAGATGTTTGTTTTATATGGAAAAAAACGAGACCTTCTCAGTTAAGAGAAATAACCAGCTTTGCTCCTGTATTAAGCAAAATATACGACATCAACGATTTGAACTTATACATGCTCACAAAAGAAAAAGTAAATGCATGCCTGGCAGCGTTTGTGAAACGAGCTGCACCAACAGCTACTTCATTTGGGAGAAATGCTGTTAATTCTGCAGGAGAGCGCAAAGAATACACAGGAAAGCAACTAACACCTGGCATGATAATGGAGCTAAACGAAGGTGATGAAATCAGTTCAATTTCGCCACCAAATAGCTCAGGAGGAGTAGATTTCATGAGACAGCAGCAGCGATTAGCCGGTGCAGGAATTGGGTTGTCCTATGAAACAACAAGCAGAGATATGTCGCAGGTGAATTATTCATCTGCAAGGCAGGGACTGCTAGAAGATTGGGAGACATACGGAGATATTCAGCAGACGCTCATTGACCATTTTTTACGATGGGTATTCAATGAGTTTTTATATTGCTCTGTGGCGCTATTGGGATTGGTGAATTTGCCAGACTTCTTCGCAAAAAGAGCGGAGTATGAAGAGTGCGCAGATTGGATTGTTCCTGCCCGCAAATGGATAGATCCTAAAAAGGAGATTGAGGCGGAGATACTGGCGCTGGATAAAAACCTAAAAACATATCAAGAAGTTATTACAGCTCAGGGAAATGATCCATATCAGACGCTTAAAGATATTAAGCAGTTTACTGATTGGAAGAGTTTGTTGGGAATAAAAGAAACGGAGGTAAAAAGCAGTGAGCAAAAAACAAGCAACAAACCTGACGAAACCGATGAAGAAGACGATGTTTAGAGCCATGGAGATAGATGCTATAAGGATGGTTGAAGGAGAAGGTAACGAACGAAAGTTTACATTGTCATTTTCTTCCGAGACACCGTATAGCAGATGGGGAGTAATGGAGATACTGGATCATGCACCAAATGCAGCAGATCTGTCCAGGCTAAACACCATAGGTGTAGTTTTATTCAATCACGATGTTAATACTGTTATTGGTAAAATTACAAGGGCGTGGGTTGAAAATAACCGAGGATGTGTAGACATTGAATTTGATACAGATGATGAGGCGGAGCGGATTTATCAAAAAGTAAAATCAGGGACATTGAAAGCTGTATCCGTCGGTTATAAATATGACAGCATAGAAGAAGTGAAAGCGGGCAGTAAATCTGCAGATGGCAGATTTGATGGTCCGTGTATAATTGCACGAAAATGGACACCTTTAGAAGTATCTATAGTCAGTGTGCCGGCTGATCCTACAGTAGGTGTTAGCCGAGCTGAAAATACAAAATATTATTCGGAGGAGGAACCTGACATGGACGAAGAGAACAGAACTGCTGATGAAACAGGCGTAGCAAGCAGCACAACACAAACAGATCCAGAAGCTGCTACAAGAGCAGAACAGGCAGAACGGCAGCGCGTAACCACAATTATGGATATGCAGAGGCAATACAACATTGACCTTTCGGAGCATATCACAAAAGGCTCTACAGTGGAGGCGGTCCGCAAAATTGCTTTGGATGAGCTTTCAAAAAGGTTGAAAGGCATTCCCGCAGGGAGTGGTACGACCTTGGACGAAGGAGATAAATTCAGAGCAGCTGCAGCTGACGCAATCGCATTGCGTATGGGTACGAGAATTGATAAGCCCGCAGAAGGTGCAAACGAACTGCGGGGATTTAGTATCTCAAGATTGGCTGAGCGAGCAGTATCATTAACCGGTGAGAGCACCGCAAGAGTGAGCGGAGAAGATATTCTGGTCAAAGCATTTATGCAAGGCGGATCATTTTTCCCTGCAATCATGGACACGGCAGTAAATAAGACTGTAAACGGATTTTACGCAATGGCAGAGCCTACATATCTGCAGTGGTGCAGAATCGGAGAACTCCCTGATTTCAAGCCAGCTTCCACATACAGATTAGGGGAATTTGGATCTCTTAAGAAGGTTGGAAAAGCTGGAGAACTCAAAGAAGGCAGCTATGGCACAGGATCTCCGTTTGATCGCCAGTTGGACACCTATGGGGAGGTACTGAGCATTGACCGTAGAATGATCATCAATGATGATATTGGTCAGTTTTCAAGAATGTCTCAGGCGATTGCAGCTGCAGCTGCCAGAGATATAAATGCTCTTGTGTACAGTATTCTGCAAACATCGAGTCTGTATAGCGCTGACAAGGCAAACTTGGGTACAGCTGGTGCTCTCGGTAACACCACTATATCTGAGCTAAAGGCATTGCTGAGAAAACAAACCGGCGTTGATGGGAAAAGCGTACTGAACATACCGGCAAAATATCTCATTGTGCCACCTGAACTTGAAGATTTGGCACTCCAACTGGTAACATCCACAGCTGCATTGAATGCAATAAATTCGGGGGTAACAAACATCCACAGGAATAGCCTGACTGTAATTGTAGATGCGGAACTCTCAAAGACTGTAGCCGGAGCAAAAGCATATTATCTGGCTGCTGACAATGCACTGGTAGATACCGTTGAAGTTGATTTTCTTAAAGGCATCAATGCTCCGAGTATCGACATGTTCCAGATGGCTGGTCAGTTGGGCGTTCAATGGAACATTTACATGGACTATGGCGCCGTTGCCGGTGATTACAGAGGCATGGCAAAGAACGCCGGACAATAATAAAAGAGGGAGGATATTACTATGGCAAAGTACATTTCAAAAGGTCAGAATATGCCCTATAAAAATAGTGGAGCAACCACTATTGCAGCTGGTACTGTGGTTGCGCTTGCAAGCACAGTTATTGGTGTTGCAGCAGATGATATTGCACCTGATGAAGAAGGCACACTGTTTATGACGGGTGTATATGAACTACCTGCGGTAAACACTGCTGCAATATCTCAGGGCGCTCCTGTATACTGGGATGAAGCCGCTGGGAAGGTTACTCCATCTGCATTAACCGGAGAAGTAGAGAACGTTTCATGCGGTTATGCATGGGCAGCCAAAGCCGAAACAGGTACCGTTGTCGAAGTGCGGATAGATGCATTCGCAATCGTAATAACGGTTGAAGTGCCTGCGGCGGGTTAATCTATACTTATAAACAACAAAAAATAGCACAGGAAGGAGGGCAGATTTATGTTTAAAGATTATATTGACAGTGATATCACAACTTTTTTAAATATGGATGAATTCGCTGATCAGATAACAATAAACGGATCTGCCCTCACTGCTATTTTTATTGATGTTACGAATGAAATGAAAGCACAAAGCAATGATGAACTTATGGCAATGACTGATAAAATTCTATCAGTTTGTGATACAGATAATAAAAAGTATGAGGTAGGAAATCTCTTAAAAATAAACAGTCTTAGTTATACAATTTTAAAAGCAATAACTGAGATGGGAATCATGCACTTATATTTGAGGCGGTTCAAATGAGTATCGAAATCAAAGCGGATTTTGCACCTTCGGTTGATATAAAAAATTTGACAGACGAAATGAGATCACGAATTCCAAAAGCAACAGGCAGAGCACTGTCGAGAAGCATAACTGCAGGAAAGTCTGCTTTATGGATCGAAGTTAGAAAAACATATAATATCAAAAAAGCAGATTTTTATAAATATATAAAAACAGATAATAAGCATAATAGCTTAGAAAATAAGGGAATTATCACTGTAACGGGATACAAACTAAATGCATCCGAGTTTAAAATTCTCGGCGGCGAAAAGGTTTTTACCGGACAAAAGGGAAGACCAGTAGCAAAAAGAAAACTGCCTACTGTAGCATTAATGACAGATAAGGCACGGAGAGTAAAAATACCTGGTACATTTGCACGAATTGTGAATAATAAGCCTTTGGTTTTCAGATATAAAAAAGGACAATATACAGCATCACAATTTAGGGAGATGCGAAAAAAAGGACAGATAGGGCAGATCCTTGTAACTATAGCCGCTGCAGAAATGATAAATAAATATAATCAAGAAGCCATTATGAAACGGATGCGTGAAGTATTTGATCAGCGTCTTGACCATGAAATAGAACAAGGATATAAATATACATTTAAGAAACACGGAGGTGCGAAATGACACCTGTAGCAGTTATGCGGCATGTAAAGCTGGAGCTTGAAAATCTACTAAAAACCTATTACTTAAAAACAGAAGAAGATGATGTAGATGGATTCTCTATTGATTCACCGCCACCTGTATTATTGGGGCAACTTCCGCACAAAAACTTTCAGCCAATATCAATAGAGAAGAATGGCAGCTATATGCTTATTGGAATATCAAAACCAATTAATAAAAGCACTGGTGATGATACATATATGGTACCCATAAGAGTGCAAATAGGAATAACAAGTCAAGATGAATACAGACCGGAACAATCAAATACTGGTTATTATTCGGCGGCAGACATGGGAAGTTATATTGATCTATGGAACATACTTGAATATGTATCATCAAAGTTAAATGAAGCGCAGAATATCGATGGTAAATTTGCCATTGACGGAGACATTGAAATAGGTGACTACACCGACAGTATGACAACATATCCGTATTCATTCGGGTATGTAGAATTCAGCCTGGCGGTGCCAAATATGAATAACGGATGGAGGTAACACAAATGAGTTATAAACACGGGGTTTATACGGAACGGGGAAACACAATCGCAGCAGCACCAAAGGCAAGCTCAATCATTCCATGTTATTTTGGTGGAGCACCTATATGGCAGAGCGGAGAGGCTGCTTGGGCAGACAAAGCCGGTAAGGCATACCTTTGCAGCACAATAGAAGATGTGGCTGCAAAAATCGGTTATTATGAACCGATAACAGGCGGATGGAACAAAGAGTATAGTTTATCCGAGGCAGCATATGCGCACTTTAAAAATGGGCTTGCTGTAGGACCTATATTACTGATTACCGCTGCAATAGCGCCAACGGTTGATGCAACAGCAACTACAGCATCGGTGACTTTCGTGAACGGAAAAGCAACGATTGAAGGGCAGGATATTGTTCCTGCTACAATCACTATAACCGGAAAAGTATATGGAACAGACTATTCCGCTCACCACATCAATAATGGCAGAACAGTACAGATTGATGATATAACAGGATCTCTGTCCAGTGCGCAAAGCATTGGATATAAAAAGACTGTATTCACCGCTTGCAGAATCGGCACAGCGTTTGATTTACTGGATACCATTGAAATTGATACCGGTATTGTTCCAAGCATCGTTGCCGCGCAGGGATGGGAAGATACATATGTGACCGGATCAACTGGTCAGAAGGTATATCAAAAGCTCATAGAGATTGCAGAAGGACAGATCAACAGCAGATTTAACGCATGGGCAGCCTATCAGTATGCAGCCGATACCGTTGCAAATGCTGTCACAGAGCAGTCAACAAAGGGAATTACATCTGCCAAGATGAAAGGATTTACCTTTTATGGCCTGGTAGGTGGACTGCTGGTACGTAATGCAGCCCGTGCAATAGCAACCTATATGGATGCTGTAAAGAGCGCAGGAGACATACCGTATATATGCGTTTCAAACAAAGCGGCAAACATCGAAGCTTTGGTCACCAGCGCAGGAGTGGCTATCAAAATTACACAGGCTGATGCAGATACATTAAATTCTATCGGAATCACGACCTGCTACTTCATCAGGGGGCAATGGAGATATTGGGGAAATTCATTTTCGAATTATACCGCAGACGGAACAATCGATGCTGGCCAAGTAGACGATGTTGCAATAATTATGACGGACTATATCCGTAATGATTTTGTCAGGAATTACTTGGATGTGATTGATACCCCATTGACGCGCAGGACAGCCAATGAGCTTGTCGATATATATAACACTCGTCTGGCTGCATTGAGAGGTCTGGGAGCCATTGAGGGCGGCACAATCGCATTCAGTGGCAGTTTGACGCTGGAGCAGGCATTGGCCAGTGGAAACTTTATTTTTGATCTGCAGTTCCGAAGCGCAACCCTGATCAAATCTATAACGGCGGTTGTTCGTTATAATGCCAATTTATAATAGGAGGTAAAGATCATGTCAAATCAAATTACAGCTAAGATGACACGACAATCTGTTGATGTCTACAGAGAAGATAAATTCGAAGAAATTCCGGATAGTACCAAGGTTACAACGCCAAGTTTGGAGTATGGGGATACGGAAATCTCCGGATCAGGTATTATTGGAAAGCTACGTGTTCCGGATCCGAATGAGGTGGGGGATCTTATTCTAACTGTGACCACTACTTCGCAGACCGTTCAGCAAAGCACACTTACCAGCCCAAATGGTGCAACGGTCAGGATCACGCAGGCAGTGTCTTATTATGATAAAGCCACGGGAAATTTATCGTACAAAACAATTGTTCATATTTGCAAAGGGCGTTGTACAAAGGATCCAGGTGCTGATGGAGAGCAGGGAGCTGCGCAGGAATACACGGTAGAACTGTCCTGCTCTTATTACAAGCGCATTGTAAATGGAGAAGTGCAGCTTGAAATTGACAAGCTTAACGATATCTTTTACCATAATGGAATAGATGTACTAAAAGAACTGAGAACAGCTTTAGGATAATGTGAAGAGTGGCGCGTTCTGTAAGGAGCGCGCCTTTTCTCATAAATGAGAGGAGAATACAGTATGCCCAAAATTAAAACGGCAATGGATGAATTTGAAAAGGCACTTGCAGAGAACAAAAGCAAATCTCCTGCAGATTATATAACAGGTACCATCAAGTTGAAGCATGGGATTGATATAAACGGAACCGTAAAAAATGAGCTCACCTATGATTTCAAAAGGATATCGGCAGATGAGTATATTGATATTGAAGAAAAACAGTTTATTTCCGGAGGCGGAACAATGCCCGTTATCGGCAGCGAGGATGATTTTCAAATGAAAATTATGTCCGTAGCCGCGGGCATACCGTTTAATGATCTGATCAATTTAAAAGGATCTGACATCTATAAGCTGGGGATGGCATACAGCAATTATTTTAATTCAGCGGATGTTTCAACTACAGAGCCAATTGGGACTTTAATTCTGGCAGATGAAATCGAATTAGAAGATGGGCAGATCGTAAAAGAAATACCGTACAACTTTGAAGATTTTAATGCCTATCAAAGAAAGCAGTTAAAAGAAGTGTATTCAAAAATACTGCGTAGGAAGGTTATGAATCCTGAATTTGAAATGCAATATGGATTAAGATTTTTCAATATGTGTTCACAAACACAATACGCACTTATCCGGAAGATGTCTGCAAGAGATATATATGCAATTAAGAACGCTGTATTATATTTTTTCGTACAATCCTCCAATTCTACGGATTAAGTGAAGATGAGTATACCTATGCGGAGGATGATTTGCTCGATCAGAAGCTGAAAAACATTAGAGCGTTTCTTTCAAAGGAAACCAGCGATAATTATTCGGTAACAGAGCACATACCCTTCATAGAATTGGTGGGGCATTGGAATGAAATAATGTCAATTATAGCAGAGCAAAATGCGCAGTATGATGAAGTGAAAATGCAAAGCAGGAGGTAACATATGGCTAAGACATATACAACCAATATTGCAATTGGCGGTCAAATATTAAGTAGTTTTGTAAAAGCTATGACTGGTGTAAATACTCAGGTAGATAAAGCCGCAAACAATACAAAGAAACAAACCTCCGCTATGAATAATGCATTTGGTAAAATTGGAGGAACGTTAAAAACAGCAGTGGCAGGTCTTGCAGGTTATATCTCTTTGCGCGGTGCACTTAGCATGATGGAAGATTGGACATCAGAAGCGAATAACATGCTGCAGGCGCAAGCAAAATTAGAAGCTCTTTTAAAGAATGTGGTATCACTGCAAGGAAAAGGTGCAGATATTTACGCTAAAACCACAAACGAACTGACATCATATGCGGATCAGTTACGATCGATTGGCATTATTGATGATGATATCATTGTTTCGGGAATGCAGCAACTTGCGACATTCCAGCTCAACGGTGCCGAAATAAAGTCTTTAAGCACAGGAATGGCAGACTTGCTTGCGCAATCAAAAGGTGTAAATGCTACACAGCAGGACGCAGTGCAGATAGCAAACCTTATCGGAAAGGCTACAACGGGACAGGTTGGAGCACTTACACGATATGGAATTATAATGAATGACAATCAAAAGAAAGCAATTAAATTTGGCACCCAACAGCAAAAAATAAATGCACTCACAGAAGCGTTGGCCATGAATGTAGGCGGAGTGAACGAAGCACTTGCAAAGACTGATTTGGGTAAAATGAAGCAATCAGAGAATACAATTGCTGGCATAAAAGAAAAACTGGGGACGATGATAATGCCAGAACAAGCGAATATTTACAAATCTATTGCAGATATGCTTACAGAACCGGAAGTGCTTCAAGCGTTAGATTATATCCCCAAAATTATAAATGGTATAAGTAAAGCTATTGTTTTTCTTATTCAGAATAAAGACTATGTGGCTCCGGTACTTATGGGAATTACAGCAGCAATTGTTACAATGACAATAGCCCAATGGGCATATAATGCCGCAATGTATGCAAATCCTATGACATGGATTATACTGGCCATTATTGCTGCAATTGCACTGCTTGCCGTAGGAATTATTGCGGTTTATAAAAACTGGGAAAAAATCAAAGAAGGAATTGTAAGCGGTATTAAAGGAATTGTTGATTGGTTTAAATCGTTAGGTGAATGGTTCGGAAAACTTTTTGGTAAAAAAGATGCCACGGTAACAGTGAAAACGAAAACAGAGGGAGAGCAAATAGAAGGTCTTGCTATCGGAGGACTTGTTACCAGACCTGCAATAAAATATCTTGGTGAAGGTGGAGATACTGAGGCGGTTGTACCATACAACAATAATCCAAGATCACAAGCATTAGCAAGAGCTGCGATGATAGGCACTGGACAGGCACCTGGAAGCGGTGATTATTATAGTATTACTTTTGCTCCGAATATATACAGCAACGGGGAACCGATCACGGATGCTATGAAGAGAGCACTTGATGAATTTGAAAGGCTATTTGATGAACTGATCAGAAAGCGGGTGCGTGTAGGTGCAGTATAACACGGAAACACTTAAAATAGGAAAAACGCACATAGCTGCTGCCGGTGAACGGTGGGATATGATAGCAGTCCAATATTACGGAAACTCTACCCGCATTGCTGAATTAATGGTAGCCAATCCTCAGTATGCGGGTATTGTTATTTTTGAGGGCGGGGAGACAGTATCACTGCCTATCATAAAAAAACAGAAGCCAACCATGCTTCCGGAGTGGAGGCGGTAATATGCAGGTTTTGCTTAATGACAAGGATATTACTTCAAAAATTAAACTTATTAATGCCGAATATAAGGACAGGACATGCTGCCAATCTGATGAACTTTATATATCAAAAACATCATCATATGTTGAATTTAAAAAGAATGATGCCATTGAATTTGTAGTGAATCAGATCAGCAGCGGATCAATGTATATATCAAAAATAGAGGAGCAAAGGGATATGCAAGATATAAACTGTTATGCATATCCATTAAAAGCGTTATCTCCGATAACAAAAACCTATGAACAAATTACATTCATGGAGTTATTACTGGAAGCTACAAAGGAATTAGGCGGATATGCGCTGCAAAACATTTCTTGCGTAAATGCTATTTATCGTAGATTCGATCGTATTAAGCTCAACACAATTGGATTATTGGAGAATTTATGCCTGCGTGAATCATGCGATTTCAAGCTATTTAATCATAAAATTGTGATCACAAATGATACAATTATTAATTCACAGCCAATAGTAACCATAATACCTGCAGAGCCTCCTCGGTTTATTTCTGATGATAGCGGACTTGTTAGATCTGTGAGTGTTGAATATTATGACGGAGATAATGTACATAAAGACAAAGTTGCTTCTAGCTGCACATACGGGACAGAATTATATATAGATGATGTACCTGTATATAGCGGAGGAGAGGCTCACAGACTGGCCACAGGCATTGCATATAGACGCAATCGGACAGAGTACACGATGTCGGTGTGCTGCGATTCTAACCAGCGCATTTGCGCTGGGAATCGAATGATAATACAAGGATATGAGACAAGAGGTACTTTTGCAGTTACCGAAGTTTGTTATAGCTACAGCCGGAAGCAACTTTACTGTACGGGGAGGCGGTTAGTATGATAAAAACTTGCATAGTACAAGCTGCAATTTCAGTAAAAAAAATCAGAGTATATGTTATGGGGACAGAGCGAACGGTATCTGCTGATATTGATGTGCCAAAACACATTGATCCAGCAGATATTATAATCGGAGATCGCGTGGCTGTGGCATTTTACTCAAACGGATACGGTAGTGGCGTATTATTGGGGGTGCTGTAATGGCCAATATAGGAAGCTTCGGGAGTATAAGATTTTACGTTAACAGCAACACTGCTGTTACATTTAGTTCAATGACACGTAGCCATAGTGTATCTACACAAGATCAAGAAGTAGATGGCGGGAGACCGCTTACGATATTCAAAGGGCCTGAGCTTAGTAAAATGACATTTACAATGATATTGAGAAGAGATATATGTGGAAACATTGAATATCAATTAAAGACACTCATATCCATGATGGATAACAAAGTAGTCAGCACGCTTTTTATTGGGAATAAAAGTGACGGAAAACAATGGATCATCACTGGTGTAAGCGAATCAAAACTCACTTACCAAAAAGGACAAATATGGAGAACTGATCTATCGGTATCAATGAAAGAGCATATTGGATGGACTACCGAAACAGAAGATGAAAGCACAACTGCAGAAGGATACGACAGTGATTTGACAGAGTAAATGGAGGACAACCATGAAAGTAATAGATTGGAATTTATCAGGAGAACAAACCATACAGCAGAATATAAATAATCTAATTGAGATGCATATTGGAGAAACACCATTTATGTCTGCGGCAGGGATGAATTCTGACATTATTGATGGTACAGATCAAAACATAATTGCAAATTCAGATATTGCAAATATGCTTGTAAAAAATGAACCACGCGCGCAAATAACTGGTATAAGTTTTGATGGTGAAAAACTGGAGGTGAACTGGAGCCATGCGTAATTTCATTGAAAGAGATCCAAGTATTCTGCTTGAACAGATAACAGAACAATTTAAAACAGAAACAGGAGAGACACTATACAATGGTGATTCAAGAAAAATACTTCTTTATATTTTTGCATATATAACAGCAACGCTGGCTAATGATTTCAATGGTGTTATGTCTAACAACTTTGCGCAATACGCAGAAGGTGAATTTTTAGATCTAATTGGTGAAAACCGTGGTGTAGAGAGACTGCAAGCAGAAGCGGCAAAAACAATAATAAAATTTACGCTGCCACAGGCATATGCAGACTATACCATAATACCAGCCGGAACCAGAGTGACCGGTGATGGTGTAATATTTTTCGAAACTGCGGAACAGATCACAATACCAGACGGTGCTACTGAAGGAGAATGCATAGCTTTTGCAACTGTAGCAGGGGCGGAATCAAATAATATACTTACAGGAAGTATTAATACCATGGTGGATCTTATTCCGCGTATTACATCAGCAGAAAATACGATAACATCATATGGAGGATTAGATATTGAAAGCGATGCAGCATTCCGTCAACGGGTAATGTCAGCATCTGCTGCATATAGCAGTGCTGGTCCTGCTGCGGCGTATAAGTTTTTTGCACTAAAAGCAAGCAATGCTGTAGGGCAAGCTCATGTATATAGCCCATCTGCAGGAAAAGTAAATATAATGCTGGCAGATAAAAATGGAGCACCGATATCTATTGAAATCGCAAATGCGGTAGCGGAATATTTTGAGACAAATCAACTGAGAGTATTAACCGATCAACTCACTGTCGTACCGGCTACATCAAGAGAATATGCAATTAACATTACGTATTACATAAAAAAAGCGGATGCTGACAAACAAACAATCATTGCGCAAGCAGTTGCGGAAGCCGTGGAAAGCTACAAACTGCAGACGGCGAAGATTGGTGAATCCATCAATCAAGACGCTCTAATAGCGGCCGTAATCAATGCAGGTGCGTACAGGGTAACAGTAAGCAGCCCTACAAACACAATACTGTATGAGTACGAAATACCTGTATGCACAGAAAGCACTGTGACATACGGAGGATCATTATGAAAACAAATAGCATAGATATGATTGAGCTGATACCAAAATTTTTGCAGAAAGATGATTCGGCAGCAGCAATCGCTAAATGCGTTAACGCCGTTTATAATGCATTGGATATAGAACTGAGACAAACTGCGAAAATAGTGGGTAATGAACTGATTGCAGCAGCAGTCCTTGATGAGTTGGCAGTGTCTATGCATATTGAATGGTATGATTATGCGGCACCAGTAGAAACAAAACGGCAGATCATAGCACAAGCTGACTATATTCACAGTAAGATGGGAACTATCTGGGCTATCAGAAGAGTGATTGATACATATTATTCTGATATTGTATTTCATGAGTGGTACCAATATGGAGGAGAACCATATCACTTTTCTTTCAGCACAGAAAATTTGCTATATCAAAAAGGTACAGATAAATACAATGAAGTTATTGATAGGATAAATCAAATAAAAAATTGTAGATCTATCTGTGATGGAATATTCTCATGGCCACAATGGGGATATTTCAAACAAGTAAAAACATGGGGGGATGTAAAAGCAGAAATGATGCAATGGAACAAAAGCTTTTCAGTAGGATGATATAAATAGGAGGAAAAAATATGACACATACAGCCAATATAAATTTAAACCTGCCGGAAGATTCCGATGACTTAAACCAAGTCCCTTTTAACGAGAACTTCACAAAAATTGACAAGATTATAAAAACAAGAGCAGACTACGATAAACTGGTGGTAACAGAAGATTACGCAGTTTCAAATGATCCACTTTATATATTGTGCGATAGCATGACAGCTTATAGCGGAAGTGGAGCTGGACATAATCTGCTTGACTATGCAATTGTAAATGCAATTGTTCAGGTTGTATCAAAATGCTATGACTTGACGAGCGATCATAATATTATTGACAATAGCTATATTCATATAAAAGGGAGATACGGTGCTGTAATAAATCAAAGAAACGGAATCAACAAGATCATATTCGGAAATAATTGCAAATGCATATTTGAAGATGTTGAAATTAACCGGATACAGCTGCCGACAGGATCAGCTCCTGGGACGATTATCATTCTGAAAAACTGTATTCTAGATCCAACGATGGAAGCACTGAAATCACCTTCAATGGTGTATTTGCAAGGATGCTATGACTACGATGGGAAACCACTTATAAGTAGATTTACGATGACGCCAATTATTGGTACGGATCTCATAAATGAACAGTCGGTTACCGGCATGAATGGTTCATATACAATGATTCGCAAGGATGATATGTTTAATATCAATGGATATATACAAAAGACGCAAGTAAATTCTAGCACTGATAACATACGCATATGGTTTCCAAATTCATTTTCAGGGCTCCAAACAATTTTATTTACTCCAATCAATTTAAGTGGTATAAGCACAACAAAAGCGCTTTATGTATATGGGATAATGGAAGATAAAAATAGAGCAATGTATGTATATAAGGCATACCAGTACAGCGCAGATGTAATAAAAGGAGATAAACTTAAAATCTCGGACATGCTTGCTGGAGATCTATTATATTTTAGTTTTACGACATTTGCGTATTGATAAGACAATCATAAAAAATTAATATACGGAGGTAAAAAATGAACAACATACTAACAGCTAAGAATTTGATTTTGTCGGGAGTGGCAACAGCAGGTACTATAATTACAAATTTGCTTGGAGGGTGGGATGGGAATATGACAGCTCTGATCGTGGCAATGTCATTAGACTTTGGAACAGGGCTGGCAGTTGCCACGGTATGGAAAAAGAGCGCAAAGTCATTAACTGGTGGATTGGAAAGTAAGGCATGCTTCAAGGGATTGATCAGAAAAATGGGAATACTTGCAGCTGTATTATTAGCAATTCAACTTGATCTCGCAATGGGAGGAAAGGACATATGCAAGACAACAGTCATATGGTTTTTTATTGGAAATGAAGGTATTTCGATTGTAGAGAATCTTTCGATTATGGGAGTGCCTTTTCCAAATGTTATTTTGAATGCATTGGAAGCAATGCGTAAAAAAGGGGATAATGGTTCTTCGGTTATTACCACAACAGATAGCTCTGAAAAGTTACAAGATACAGATGGAAATTCGCAGGATGGTGAAAACGGATGAACAGATCTTACTTAGTCAAAATTGACATTGATAAAATAGCAGATTCATTAAAAGATGAACTGCTTTTTTTTCAAAATGACAATCTTGGAAAGCTAGATTTTGAGATCATGAAAAGCGGAGCAACCGTAGAATTAGCAAATTATTCGGGGAAATGCTTTTTCAAGCGGCTATATGACGGTGCCCCTTTTTATGAAAACCTTGTAATAGAAAACGGAATCTTTACATGCAATGTATCATCTCAAATATTGGAATACGCTGCATGTGTGAGATGCTCCGTAAAAATTTATGATAATGGACAACAAGTAACCGCAGGCACAATCAAAATAAGAGTTTTGCAGGACGATGAAAATGGGCAGACATATGTACCGGAAAATACATTATCACAGATTAGCCAAGTTGAACAAAATATAATCGGGATACAAAGTGATGTAACTGAGCTGCAGGACGATCTGACCGGACTGGAAGCGGTATCCGGTGCAGCCGTGACGGCTACTGAAAATGCGATCGTTGCTACAGATAACGCTGTTATTGCAACTGGAGCAGCGCAGCAAGTGGTAGAGCAGGTAGATGTCCACGTGGGTGCGGCTGCCTTATCTGCCGAAGAAGCGCAGCAGGCGCTGTCTGATCTGCTGGCCATGATCGGCATTGACATTGCATCACTGGTCGGCGGCAAAGTACCAATGACACAAATACCGGCCACGGCGATCCAGGACATACATGAGGTTGCGGATGACAGCGGATTGACTTCACTCACTGCGCAGCGTGGCGATCTGGCGGAAGTGATTGAACTGGTTGATGGTGTAAAGACTGTTACAAAAACCTATCAGCTGCTGGGTGACGGTGACGCTACCGTCCGTGATAACTGGGTCGTTTGGGGCACATCCTACGCTGTGCAGGCAGGCAATGCTACTACTGCGACCAATGCAGAGAATGCCAATACCATCAACAATAAGCGCATTGTGGGCATGACGCAAAGCCAGTATGATATTGCCGCGATCGATCCGGATACGATCTACATCGTTGTACCTGATTAAGGAGGGGTGCGCATGAGCTTATATATAGGTGACAAGCCGGCAGAAGTGTTCAAAGGTGATTATGCACCCGTGCGCATATACCAAGGCTCGCAGCTGGTATCGGGGTACCAGGAAGCAGAAGCAAGCGGCACGAGTTTAGCACTGACGGGAACCTACAATCACAAATGCAAAGTAGCATTCGAGGGTTTATCCACGCAAGCACAGACCACGCAGGGGAAGAATTTGTTCGACAAAACAAGGGCAACGCAGGGTAGATACTTAAAGAAGTCAGATGGTACGCTTGGGGTTGATGCAACATGGTATGTCTCTGCTTACATAACAATCTTAGCATCAACTGCTTATACTATTAAAAGTAACGTACTTTCGGCCTTAGTAGGAATTTGCTTTTACGATGCATCAAAAACGTTCATATCGTCACTTCAAAATAGTGGCACAGATAACAGAACATTTACATCGCCAGTTGGAGCAGCATATATACGGTTTTCTTCTCTAATAACAGGTATCGATATACAGCAGTTTGAACTTGGTACAGTAGGTACAGCCTACGCCGCATTTGTGCCAAATTCACCATCTCCAGATTATCCATCGCCGATATTATCCTCTGGTGATGAGCGGTATTTTAGGGTGGCGAGCCATGGGAAAAATATATTTGACAAAGACAATATTACAGATAGCAGGGTAGACACTACGCACAGTGTAGACGGAACAACAATAACGGTAACAGGCAAGTGGTATGTTATATACCTAGTTACAGTGCTAAAGAATACTGTATATTGTTTAAACTATTCAAGACTATCTGGGTTTGGATTTGGTGCGGTTTTTGCCACAATAAATGGAACAACACCCGCCGCGTCGTTAAAATCTGGTACAGGATTATTTAATTCCGGCAGCAATGATAGACTATTAGTCCTGCTGTATGCAAGCTCAGGAACGGAAGGTATATCAATCTTCAACAACGTACAGCTTGAACTAGGATCAACCGCTACCGCATACACCCCTTATCAAGGCTATACCACCACCGACATCACGCTTCCGGCAGGCTTTGTTGGCGGCAGTTTGCCGAATGGGGTAAAGGATACGATAGATGATTTGGGCATGGCGGTAGGGAATATTGGACTGCGTATTATACCGCCACTTATAAATTGGAACGACTGGAACGCAACAACAAAGAGAATTCTTGATTTAGCTCCGAATAAAAAAGTAGGTACAAATTCTCTCGGCTATTGTAACGCTGCAATTGTAAACAATTCGGGCATAGGTGGATTAAATACGATAGGCGTGTTTACAGGTGTTGCTCATGCATACTGGTATCCTGATTATACTGTTATGGGCTTGACCGGCAGTGAGTTGCTCGCAGATGCCAATACGGCACTGCATACATGGCTGACGAATAATCCTGTGTATTACACTTATCAGTTAGCCACGCCCACCGCCGCACAGCTCACACCGATCACGGCTGACACCTGGAACGGCTCTACCAACATCACGACCGATAATGTAACCAAACCGACCTTGACCGTAGAATATCTGAAAAGATAGGGAGGAATACAAAAATGAAAACGAATACAGGACTGGCCGCTTATGCGAGCGCACATTTGGGCGCTCCATACTGGAACGGAACGTTTGGTCAGATAGCGACCGAAACAATTTTGAAATATAATACCGAACGCCTGCCGTCACATTACACAGCAAATAGACAGGCTGCATACAAGTCACAGTTGGGTAAGCAGGTCTTTGATTGCATCGGGTTGATCAAAGGGTATATGTGGTCAGATAGCGTATTTGCCGCACCTAAGTACAATTGCTCCCAGGATGTCAATG